>NZ_JAKLTE010000012.1:0-135232 GCF_022014395.1 Photobacterium sp. WH77
GTGATGGAAGAAATCCAAAAAAGAGAACAGTAGAAATTAGAGATAAAAACATTGGCAAAGTGATGAACCACGGCTGTACGTTAAAGGAGCCGATTATCATCATGCTGCCTATCAATGAAAGCAGCCCCAAAATACCAGTACACAAGTTAATGAGTAGTTCCGTTCGTTCTTGGCTTGGAAAGCGCTTTACGGCAACAATGAACGCAACCAGAAAAATCCCGCCGCCAAAAAGTAACAACATATTCTTTAAACCAGAAAGATGTGAGATTGTCTCTGACCACCAATTAATAAAGTCATCAGGGATAACTGCATTCAACATGCTTTTTGGGGCGTATGCTACTGGGTTAACTAAAAATTCATCGGTACAGAACTAGAATCTGACGTTATCCCAGTCGAGCCTCCACTTCCCGAACAGGGTTGATAAATATGTGGATCTGTGACTTATGCTGACACAGAACTATGAACAACCTCAATAGATGATTCTTAATCTGGATACTCGAATTTAGTTGCCACAGTTCCGTCTTCATTGATAAACAGTGTGAACGCATTCCAGTCTCCACCTGTATGTGCTTTCATATTAGCGTGAAGCTGGAGCACTAAATCCTTAACAGAACGCCGAAGTTCTCTATCAAGCGCTGGGAAAAATTCTTCATCACTGGCTACATAACTAAAAGCGGACCCTACACTCAAACTACCATCTTCATAGCCATGATCATATTCAAAGCGACACTTAGCTGACGTGGCATCAACTGGACAGCTCTTCTTCACAACGAGGTAAAGCTGCTCGATCAATTTGCGTTGTTCTGCAATTGGATTATTCATATTTACCCTCCAGCCTGATTTTCAAATTCTTTAGTATACGTTCGACCATTAATTTGATACTCAACTTCAAGACTATCTGGCCTTGGATTGTTCGGGTCGGCCCTGTTCAATCTCACTTTTACACTGCCGACATTATCACCATTTTGTAAAGCGCGATTAATTTCATTTTCCCAACGTTTGTAGGCGCTATTATTGAAATTTTTATCTTGCGGAAAAAGATTATATCGGTCACAAGTTCCCCCATATCGGCACGCCTGAATATGCCCACCAACATCTGTATCTAAGCCTTCTTTTCCAACTGCTGTTTGACGACTATCCCTAGGCATCTTAACGTCAACTGGCGTAAAACTGATTTCATCCACGAAACCGCTTTCATTTGTTCTAAACGTAGTCCCATTATCGAGTTCATACTGAGTATTAGGTAACGGATTGTTTAATGCCTCGTATTCTGGCGTACCTTTAACAGCTTGTGATGAATCAACCTTAACAACAGGTATATCACCAAGCATCCTACCATCAACGTCCCCAACGGCACTACCCAAACGTGTCCCCGACACATCCAAATCCGTAGTCGGAGCTTTATCTAAATGGGGGGCGGGGGCCGGCAGAGCCAGATCTGGCAGGTCAAAGTCCGCATCCATATGCTGGATGTGTTCCTGAGCTTTACCCAGTAAAGCTTTGGCTTCTTCGACCCGACCGGCACTGAACGCTTCTTTGGCTTTTTTCAGCAGATCACCGGCTACCGGTATCAGTCCAAGGCCCGCGACCAGATAGTCAATGCCGCTTTCCGCGTCAACAAAACCCTTCACATCCCCGGCCCCCGGGGTGAATTCCATTAAACCGTCGAACAACGCGTTCAGTTGTGCCTGTTGATTCTGGCGCTCCTCACCGGACGGATCATTCAGCACAGTACGAATGCTTTCCTGCTCCTGCCCAAGGCGAGTGTCGTCCCAGGGTGATGCCCCTTCATCAAACGAATCCAACGCGGCCTGTGCCTTCGCTATCTGTGCCCGGCAACCAGGGCTGCTCATGTCCTTACAAGCCGCCTGAAGCTCTGCATCCCGCATGTGGTCAAGCTGATTGGTCTGATTCAGTTGCTGGCAAGCCGCAGAACCTGCCCCCTGCTGGTTACAACTGGCAAGCAGAGACAGTTTCTTCTGTACTTCTTCCTGATTCAGGTAGTACTCGATACTGCCTGCGGGCAATACCGCTTCATCCGCCAGATAGTTGGAACTGTTACGACTGATGAGTGCTGACTGATTCCCATGATGGCGGTTGATATCTCCTTCTCTAACCGTTCCCAGCCCGCTGTTTTCCAATACAAAGGCGTAGTTGTCCGCTGAATACCCGCCCATCAGGCTGGCGTATTCTTCATTCAGCGTTTTATTTTCCCGGCTGTCTAATCCGCCCTGCGCAACCTGACCATGCGTGACTTCATGACCTAACGTTGTCATGTAGTCCTTCGCATTCTTCATGGTTTCATCATTGATAACGATTTTGCTGGCACCATTACCATTCATGTAATGTGCCCCGTGCGTCATCTTGGTGACCGCAACAACCAATGCCGAATCGATATTAACGCCATACACTTCGGCATAGGCAGCGGCGTACGCATTAATCGCGGCCTGCTTCTCTGAAGCTGTTGCTGTATCCAGGTTATTTAATATGACCGCAAACTTGCCCTCTGCCTGCGATGCAACCAGCTTCTGAACATCCAGGTTTTTCTGAACGTTATCAACATGCTCAAAAGTATCGCCGACAGAGACGGAATCTTTGGTGACCACATCGGCGAGCGAGGACAAGCCAAGTTCATTCCGCTTCACATCCTCGGCAATGTTATGGCGGCCTTCTTCCGTCAGCAGGCGGTGGTCGAGGGTGACATCTACGTTGCCCTGCTGGCGGTCGACTTCGAACAGGTCGCGGCTGGTGTTGCTGATGTCGCGGTTCAGCGCCGTGAGGTCGCTGTCATCGCTCAGGGTGATTTCGCCCTGCCCCAAGGTTGCGAGGGTCTTGTCTTTGCTGTAGGACGAGGTGTTTTTATATTGCAGGTTGCTGCTGTTGTAGGTGGAGTCGATCCCCCCTTGCTGCACGCCGACACTGGTGGTGAGGCCAGCCGACTGATCCTGACGGTAGTCGGTGTTGTTGAGATCGCTGTAACTCAGGCTGCCGGTGTTGAGCGTCAGGTTGTTGAGGTCGTTGCCGTTTTCATCGACAGTGGCAATGAGTGCGCCGGTGATATCGGTGTTACCCGCGACTTTGATCTCGGCCTTGCCGCCCGAGGTGAGCGTGGTGAGCTGGGTTTCCGAGCTGATACACGGCCACTGCTGGCGTTCAGGCCGCCATTACTGCCGGTGGTCTCTCCCTGGCCGCTCAGGCTGACACCGCCGCTGATACCGGCCCCCTGGTTACTTGAGCTGTGGCGATCCTGCACCGAAGCCACACTGAGATCGCCGCCGATATCCAGGCTCAGCGACTCAGCAGCATCGACATTGGCACCTTGAATATGGGTATCACCACGGGAATTAATGGTGATGTAACTCCCCGACACCCCGCTGTTCACATACGTGGTCGACTGGCTGCGCTGCTCCGACTGATTCAGGCTGGCGTTGAGACTGCCGCCGGTGCTGCTGCCGTGCACCGTCATCGACGCGCTGATGGTCCCGCTTTCCGTCTGAGACTGGCTCTGCTGTGTTTGCTCAGCGGCCAATACACTGACCGTACCGCCATCCAGCGTCACGCCCTCTTTGGCGGTGAGCGAGCTGCCCTGCACCAGTATCTGCTGATCGGTCTGGGTCCCGGACTTCACTACAATATTCTGACCCGCGAGCGACGACCCGCGTGCGGTTGAGCTGCTGCTCTTGCTGTCGGTCTGGGTGACTGACATGTCAAGATGAAGACCCGCATCGATCCCAAGTGTACTGGTGCTTTGCGCCGCGGCGGCTCCCTGCTTCATCAGCAAGGTGGTTTTCGACGCCACATCCACTGTCGCCAATGTAATGCTGGCAAGATAGAACGCCTCATCGCTTTTGACATCACTGATAATGCCTTGCAGCTCGGCAATATCCGCCGCATTCACACCCGGTTCATGGTTCGCCAGTGCCTGTTCCAGCTCAGACAGCGTCTGCTCAAGGCTGTCGACTTGTTTCTGGTACTGACGGTAATCTTTTTCTGCCTGTTTGAGCTTGTCTGCAGACTCTTTCAGTGCGATCGCCGCTTTGCCCGTTTCCACGGCCTGATGCTGCACCACCAGGCTCAGCTCGGCTTCACCCTGCATGCTGGAAGAGGTGGTCGATTCCGTGTCGAGCACTTCGCGGATCAGCACATTTTCCGCCGCGGTCAGTTCAATGTTACCGTTGCCATCATCATCGGCGTCGGCCAGCACATCAGAGCCTTGGATCACAATGTCTTCGGCGGCGTCCATCAGAACCGTGCCTTTGCCAATGATGGACGCACCGCGATGGGTGGTAGCATCGGTCTTGTTGTCAGCTTTACTGTACTCGGCTTTTGCCAGTGTCAGCTTGGCCTGACCGCCGTCAAAATTCACCGATTCATACGGGTTCACCACTGATTTCAGAGCATCTTCCACGTTAACCGACAGGGATTCCGTGGGCGACCAGGTGCTATGGTTTTCTTCCGCCGCCAGCACGGTGACACTGCCAGTATCTGCCGTGAAATTGGCGTCGGCTTCTGCGCTGACATCAGAGCCGATCACAGTCACACTGCCACCGTTGATATTCACAGTGCCGCCGGACGACAGGGCGCTGCCTTTAGCAGTGTTGTGAATTTCTCCCTGGCGTTCAGAGTCCATTGAAAACAGATCACCACCGCTGAAGGCGCCGTATTCCTGCTCGAACGTTTCGTGCTGACGGCTTTCCTGTCCGGCCGCAATAATGACCTCATCGACGGCGGTGGCAGTAATATCGCCCTCTGCCTCGACATCACTGGCCACCAGCGTAATCGACTTGCCTGAGGTGATGTCGATGTTATCGCTGCTCATCATGCCGCTGGCATCCAGCAAGGTAGCGGAATCCACCTCGGATTTGTGCGAACCCGACAGGCCGCCAAAGCCTTGTTTGATGGTCTCGTCGCGGCTGTAGCTCTGGTACTGCTGCGCGATTACGGTCACATCACCATCGGCCGAGGCTTCGATGCCCTCGCCCGCGGTAAAGTTGGAGCCGACAATAGTGATATCGCTGTCGCCGCCTGCGGTCTGGACGCTGCCAAACTTCTGGGCTTTAACGATGATTTTGCCGCCCGCCGATACATCGGCACCGACCACAGTTTCGGTCAGCGATTCCTGAATGGAGGTTTCTCTGCGGCCAAAGGATTTCTTCTTAGTGGTTTGGTCGTAACGGTATTCGCTGTCGTTAGCAGCTTGGAAAGTGATATCGCCTTTCGCCAGCACAACCACGTCACCTTGCGTAGACATCTGGCTGCCGGTTGCCGTGATATCGTTGCCAGACTGAATAAACACGCCATCATTGGCCGCCAGTTGCGTCCCCTGATGCTGCCTGATATGACTGACCGACTGACTGTTGTGCGTTTTCTCACGGCTGAAGACTTCATTCACCAGGGTATTGAGCGCAACGTCCCACCCGGCAATCATTGCCAGCTCGCCCTCTGTATACATGTTCGATGCGGTGACCGAAATATTTTCTCCGGCATCAAAACTCAGGTTGCCGCCGGAAGATAAACCGGATCCCAGCACAGCAACATCCAGGTGTTCCTGATCGCGGGTTTTGAGGTAATCGCGCTGGGTTTCGGCGGTCACTATGATGTCTTTTTCGGCTTTGACGCTGAGATCGCCACCGGCAGTGACATTGGCAGCAGTGTTTTTAATCGAGCCACCAGCACTCATGGTGATCGTACCGCGTCCGTTAATGCTGGCCGTCTCACCGACTCGGGTATCGGTGTATACCACACCGCTGGCATCATCGGCTGTGGTTACTGCGCCGTTCTGAGTGATGCTGACACGCTCAACCTCAGTGCGGTTGATGATGTCGCCCTTTTCCGTGCTGAGTGCGATATTTTCACCGGCTATCTGGCCGCTGATATTCTGAATATCATTAACGGCGTCCATCTCAATATCGCCACCCGCGGTCATGCTGCCACCCAGGTTGCTGATATTGTCATCACTAACCAGATGCAGTTTGCCCTTGCTGTCCATCTGGCCGCTGTTGATGATATTGCCGGCTTCTGCATAGACCTCGCTGCCGCTGATCAACGCGCCGCCGCTGAGATTGTCCTGCGTCACTCTCGACAGATAGAGCTTGGGTGCCAGCACCTGCTGGCCGTTCACTTCAACCGGTTCCCACCAGACAATATCCTGCGTCAGCCCGGCGACCTGCTCCGGCGTCAGTGCCACCCCGGCCTGCAGGTTCAGGCTGTCTTTCTGCTGGCCTGCGCTGTCGAGCAGTTGCTGCATCTGGTCAAGATCCGTGCCGACATCGTCATTGAGGTAACGCTGACCCGTTTGTTCAAAAATGGCGGAGGTGATGGTGCGGGTGTCATAGAAGGCATCCCCCAGCACCTTGAGATCCTTTTGCGGATCGAAGCCTATGCTGTCGAAGAAGTAATCCGATCCCAGAAACTGATCCAGTTGGGTCAGCGCCGGATTGGTTTCAATCAGATACTGACTGTCCGGGCCATTGTTATACACGAACAGGCCGTTCGGGCTGGTCGGCAGGCGGAAATCGGGGAACGGAATATTATTGATTGATGTATGAAGTACAAAGTCAAGCTGATTGCCCGCAGCGGTTTGCACACCCGCTTGTTGCGCCTGTTGTGATGGCTTACCGCTACTCTTGGCACCTGTGTTTGATTTAATTTCTGAGTTGTTCAGCTTGTTTTTAACATTGAGAACAGTGCTACCACCGGATGAAATGGTGGAATTGATAAAACCTTGGTCGAACTTTTGCACATCATGACTGGTGCGTTTGAAAACAAATTCTTTGACTGTCTGACTAGTCAAATTCCGATGATATGCGTAATCGTAGGCAGCTGTCTCTTTTATACCACCGATTGCATACCCAATGTTTTTAAGAAAGTCTACTGTAAAATATGAATTGTTAGCTGCACTAATTAGACTGGCATTATTTTCTAAGTTATTTCCTAGAACTGTTAAATTCTTTCCAGCGAGCATCTGAGCAGACGCAGATGCTGCTTCAAGCGTGACCACCTCATTTTTAGTCACAAAATCAAGATGTTTTCCCCCGGTGATGACTAAAGTGTACCGAATATTGCTATTACCATTCGCTCCGCCACCACCTTTTGACTCTTTCCATTTATATGTTGGTGCAAACTCAGAATCATTTGCCACAGTGAACTCAGCTTGATTGTAGTGAGGCTCAAGCTGTACCCCTTCGCCTGAGGATTTTTCAATCTCCAGTACTTTCCGCTTATTCACGATGTTTTGAGCTTTCATATCCAGATCAGCACCGGACTGAATTACCCCAGAAATATTCTGCACCGAGCTTGCCATGGCCCCACTAGCATCCCCGGCAATCACCATGTTGCCGCCGGTTAAAATGTCGGCCTCGGTATTGATCAGGTGGCCTTTGACATAGAAATACCCCTGATCACCGGCATACAGCAGGCCGGTGTTGGTCAGGTTACCGGCCACATTTAAGGTGGTGTCCTGCATCCCCAGCGTCGCGCCCTGATTGGTGAACTGCGTCAGGGTCGCCATCAGGTTGGTCAGTGCCTGTATCGTTCCCTGATTCGTCAGCATACCGGCATTCAGTACAGTGGTATTACCTGAAATCAGGCCGGTGGCCAGATTGATGAAGGTGCCGCCAACGCTGACGGTCGTCTGTCCCTGAGCCACCAACTTGCCTTTGTTTGAAAGCTTGCCGCCGGCAGAAAGACGGGCATCTCCGCCAGCACTCAGGTTGTGGTTGAGAACCATATCGCCCGTGGTATTAACATCAAGATCGCCATTTGCCGTCGCCGCCTGATTCAGCGTCAGGGTATCCACACTGATACTCATATCGCCAAGCGATGTCAGATCACCATCGTTAATCAGGCTACCTGCGGTCAGTTGGCTATTGGCGTCGCTGGATACTCTGCCTTTCTGGGCAAACCAGTCTGCATCGACAAACTGATCACCTACAGCCTGGATCTGTCCCGTATTTGTCAGCTGACCCGATACGCTCAGACGCTGCGCTCCGGCAGCCGCCAGCGTTCCGGCATTGTCGATCTGATCGGCCACAATCTGCTGATCGGCCTGCGATGTCGTCACACCTGTGCTTTGCTGGTGAAAGGTGCCGGCTGTGATGGATTGTTCACCGGCAGACTGAATCGCGCCCTGATTAGTGAGCAAACCTGTGACACGCAAGGTTTGCCCGCCAGCCGATACCAGCTTGCCACTGTTATCGATTGTTTCTGCCTCTGCGTTCAGCTGATTGGCAATGAGCTGGCTGTGGTTCTGAATCGTTCCCGCCTGTAGTTCCAGCGTACCGGCACGGGTTGTCCCTGCGCCCTGCAGTGTCAGCGACTGAGGATTGGCGATTATCAGTGTATGCTTAACGGCGATCTGACCCTCATTGGTTAACTGGCTGATCCCCGCCAGACTGGCGTGCTCTGCTGCAATCTGGCTCGGTGCATCCAGGCTGAGGGTTTGAGCCACGCTGCTCAGTTCGCCAGACACCTGTATCCTGCTGTCACTCAAACTCACGTCTGCGCCTGTCAAATCCACCCGTCCGCTGAGACTCTCTGAGCCGTCTGCGGCCACACCGGCAATTAACGTACTGTTTTGCAATCGAATGGCATCCGCCTGAACCCTGATTGTCTGGCTGACGGTTTCTGAATCCTGAAAATTCACTTCAGACCCCGAGAACGACGCACTTTCTGTGGCTGCCACCAGACTGTTCTGATGAATCTGATCACCCGCCGTTGCCTGAAACTGAGCAGCTGAGTTTTCACTGTTCAGAAGCAAATCACCGGCCGCGACATACTCGATGTTCTGTCCGGCCTGCTGCGTGCCTGTGGTCGTCACCGACTGATTCGACTGCACAGTAAGTGACTGCTTACTGCTGACATCCCCTAGGCTGATCTGGCCGTCAGCTGAGAGCTGAATATCACCCACAGTACTGAACAACCTGCCCGTGTTGACGCCGACGCCCTGCTCGGTCGCCACCAGCGAAATTCGTCCGGCATACATGCCGCCCAACGCCGAAGAATCGATTGCCAGTAAAGGCTTATCTTTCACATCATGCGTGGCTGTGACGTCATTGGTCAGATAATCAATTTGGTTTGGGCCAGTAACGACAGACAGGTTGTTGGCATGAATGTCCGCATTGATTTTTGCCGTGCGGGCCAGAATATCGAAATAGTCCTGCTGCGTGCCATCCAGCCCTTGCCCGGTGACAGTGACATCGCCCTGGCGAATGTCAAAGCCGCTCAGCAAGCCGCTCTGAAACTGAGGTACACCCGTGGTTAATGTGGCGCGCGGGGTATTGAGAAAACCACAGCCGTTACAGGTAATGCCATACGGGTTGGCGACTATGACGTTCGCTTGCTGGCCAAACACTTCGGTATAGCCATTCAACTGGCTGCGGTTGGCCCCGGTGACTTCATTGAGAATGACAGAGGCGGCCTGCCCGTTCAGCTGAGCGTTCCCCTGCAAATAGCCGCCCAGCTGGGATTGCGCCAGTTTTTCGGTTGAGTTGTTGAGGATCAGCCCTTCTTTGCCAACGTTGTATTGCTGGAACTGGTTATGCGATAAACCACTGGCATTGGGGGCGGCAATGTTCACCACAGGCACGCCGTTAGCGGCGGCAGAGATCGTGGTGTTGTTCTTGCTGCTGCTATCGACCTGAATGGTTGCCCAGACAGGCTGAGTCGCCAGCATCCAGCACAAAACGTAAGTCAGTACTTGCGTAAATTTATGATTGCGATGCCGCATGCTGCCCTCGGAAAAATTCAGAATCTCAGTGAAAAACGGTAATTCAGGCTGTAATCATCCACCGACATCCAGGAAGGATGTTCGATGGGCCAGCCCGCTAAAACAGCACTCTGGTAAACACCCGACTGAGCACGCAGCCCCACCGCTCCGCCGGTTAAGTGGCCACGTTCAAAGGGGTCGGTGTTGTCGGGAAGTATCGCCCCCGTATCGAGTGCAACATTCAGATCCAGTTGCCCCAGAAAAGGCCATTGCCCCAAGTGGTAGTTCAGGTCGTTGCGCCAGTAGTAGCCAGCATCGCCCGACAGCGACTGCCCCTGAAAACCACGTACCGAATATTCACCGCCTATGCTCAGCCGCTCACTGCCGGGTAACGACTTGGCGGCAATTTGGGTAAACAGCGTGGTCGAGAACGTCCAATCCGGTGACAAGGGGTAGGTATAATTCACCGTAACTGTGCCCTTGTTAAATTCCTCTTCCGGACTGCCGGGAACAGCGCGATAACCGGGAATGGTCAGTCCGCGCTCATATAGGGGCGACATTGTCAGAAACCCGCCAGCCAGCCGTGTGCTGTGTTCAGCAGAAACCGTCACCGACGCGCGTTCATTACTGCTGCCGTTCAGTAAAGTTTTGTCAATAAAGTTTTTCTCATGGTCATAGCCAAGCCCCACCCGAAGTGAAGACTTACTGATGCTGTCCCGATGAAATAACCATTGGCTATCCAGTGCGTGCCTTTGGGTTTCGCCGCTGGATGCGAACGAGAAATTCTGGCTGTTCACTGTGGTCAAATAATCGCTGTAGGCGTACTGGTAGTTCAGGGTCCAGTAACCGAACGGCATTCCCCATCCCAGCTGCAGGCTCTGGCTGTCCCGGCTATCGACAAACTCAGCACTTTTCGCGCCGGACAGGCTCCAGCTCTCGTAGAGCCCCAAGAGATCTTCAGCCACCAGCGTGACGGAGAGTTGCTCCTTGCCCGTGCTGTCTTGCCCTGAATTGCTGTAACCCAGCTCACCCCGCCACCATGCGCCCGCTCTGGTCTGAATATCGACCAGACTGAAACCGGGCCGGGTGCCGGGCAGCATTTGCACTGTCGCGTTATAGCGGGACAAACGGTTCATTTGATCCAGCGTCTGCTCGACATCGCGCAAACTTAAAATACGGCCACTTTCACCAGGATAGAGATGCAGCAAACTCGATGACGGCATGCCGTTTTCCTGCAGTCTTTCCAGCTTGCCTTCCAGCACGTCGACAACCAGCTCACCATTGGAGAGATTCTGCGGTAACAGCACCGCTCTGGAGGTCACATAGGCCTTGTCGATATAGGTGTTAGTGACGATTTTCAGAATATTGTTTATGGCTTCAATGCCGATGCAGTCTCCGGCTCTGAAATCGATCGCTGCCAATAAAATGTCTGTGGCTATGTGCTGATTACCGCGCAGCGTCAGCTTTTGAATCGCAAAGCATTGTGCATCCTGAGCTGGCAGGACAGGCGCTGGCGGTGGCAAGGCCTGTAACTGCTCTATCGCCTGTTGGGACGCTTCAATAGATTGCAGGCGTTTTGCCTGCTCAGTCTCAATATCGCTTTTTACCGCAGGGGAAAGCAGGGCGGCCAGTGCTGGCACACTGGCAGAGATCAACAATAAAAACGCGAAGCGATAATGCATAACACCCAAATCGACAGCAATGTCTGGAGATCAAAGATGCAGCGATGCATCAATTCAATGGCGGCGGGAGAACACGCAACACAAGCGTGCCTTCATTGAGACGGGTTTCCAAATCCGGTCTGCCCTTCCCCTAAACACTTTGGTTAAGACAACAACAAAAAGACACATGGCATGAGTTTTGGCTCATGCCATGTGTCTGAAAACATCAAATAACAGTCTTGAAAGAAATCATCACCCGCCGCTCACATTGATTACACTTCATTCAAATACCTGAGTGGGGCAGGCGACCATAATTGCAAAAAAATATAATTAAAAGCGCGTGAATTCCGATCAAAGTGGGCATCTAAAACTCAATGAGCGCCTCACTGGAAGAGAATTCATTCAAAGCAGTGATACCTCTTCTGCTGCTCCTTACCAAATCGTCAGAGCACACATTCTGCCTATGCTTCAGAAGTTTGCATGTTCCTCTTCCCAAACAGTTTCCAATGCAGCCCCTGTAGCTCATGATTCTCTGATAATGACAAATCTCCGTATGGCGTCGTCCATACGCTCTTTTTAAAAGTATTGATCAGATCTCTTCCTCTGAGATTTGGTTGTGTCTTCAGCGCACACGTTAACGCACGCACCGCGAGATAACTGGTAATAAAGTAAGGTCCGGGCACTTTCCCGCATAAATCCATCGCACGTTGTTTCAGCTCAGAAACAGAACTGTCAAAAATTCCAGACCCATAAGCATGTAAAAAAGGAACCTGAATATTGTCATGCGGTAACTCAGACAAATCAATGCCCCAGGCATCATCAGATAAAATCACCCTGCTTCGCTCATGAAATGTACAGCGGCGCACCACATCAAAGCAAAATGATTTGCGGCCCAGAATATATATCGTAGGAACACGGGTCGCGAATACTTCAGCAAGCATGCCAAGTGATGCTTTTTCTTCCAGCAAATAACAACGGCTCTCAATACGTTTGTCCGATAAATTTCGCACTAAAGCTTCAGCCAGCAGCTCACCATTATTATTTTTCTGACCGATGATAATCACGCTTTCACCAGCAACAGCTTCAGCAGCCATGCACGCTATCTGATCGTCATCACGACCGAAAAAGCGGAGCGTAAAAATAGTGTTCTGACATAAAGCAATATTCGAACTGCCGGGCGCTAAAAAAGGCAGACTGGCTTCTTCGTAAATTTCACTGGCTGCCAGCGCACAAATACTGCTGAAATGACCAATCACAGCTGCGGCCTTTTCAGTAACGATCTGATGAGCCACACCTGAGGCTTGGGATGCGTTATGCCCATCATCAAAGTACTTCACTTTCACCTGAATACCACTGTCACAAACAGCCAGATAAGTTGCAGCCAACAAATCGTCTTTATTTGGCCCGTCACTTTCACTCAAAATTATGACAGGTGAATCAGGACCGCCCTGAAAACGGGCGGTCAGAAATATTGATTCCATCAGAACTCTTGTATCAATGATTCATTATGGGCGGGAGATTTTGTAGTGCTGACCAGTAGCATCAAATGGCGTTTTAAATGAAAAGGCATACGGCGTACTCCCATGATCATGCAAGTGCTCAAGGCGATGACAAGCCTCCCGCCAATTTGGCTGATGCTGCTCGTCAATCCACCACACCACGTAGATCGGCCAGTTTTGTTTACCGAACCAGTCTTTACGCATGCGTAAGGCCTCTTTATGGAGTGACCCTTGGTAAGCAAACCGGAATACACTCTCTAAGTCTTGCCAGATTGAAATGGTCTGCGCCTGAGTACTGTGCCCCTTCGCAATCCCATCAAGATAAAAACGCGGGACAGCAAATGGTCCCCATCGGCCCCAGTCTTTCTGGTAATTAGACATCCATTCAATATCTTCTACAGGCCTAGCGCGATCAATAAATCCCGGGGATTGTTCAGCCTCAAGAAAAACATCAGGTGTGCGATCATCAAACTCACGTACTCTGCTGTCTCCGTATGGCGCCCGAAGTATAGAAAATGTCATCAGACAGACACGGGAACTCATACGATTACCTCCTCTCGGCTCGTCGCTTCCTTGCATGACAGTTGATGGAAACTTTCCGGCAAATGTTGCAGGTGCAGCACATGCGGCGCTTCCAACCCGATTAAATCTTTACCAGTCAGTAAGGCGTAGAGATTTTGACTGCTTTCCGGCATCAAAGGGACAGCAGCCTGAGCAAAGTAAACCAATAATTCACCCGCATCACTAAGTTGATTCCCCTTGCTCAGCAAGTGTTCGATATATGAGAGCAGGTGTAAAATATCTTCAGCAGCCTGACGTAAGTGAAAACGCTCAGGGGAGAAACTAGTCAGAATTCGATGCCGGATAGCTTCCCCGGTCTGCGTTGTCTCACCGCTGACAGTGATCGTTAAGTTCTCTCCGGTAATACATATATTCCAGGTTTGAGCAATCTGACTCCAGTGTGCATATAGTGTTCTTTCAAGAACATTACGCATATCAGCTTCATTGAAATTAGATTTTTCAAATCCGGGCGCATTAAAAGCTGCATAAAAACGAATCGCATCAACAGGATATCTTTCGGCAAGGTCAGATGCCCATATCACATGGTTGTTGCTTGTCGAAAATTTCGCATGATCGAGGTTATAGAACTCATTAATCACCGTTGACCATGGCAACCATCGACCTTGTTCTATCTGAGTCAACAGTGCAGCATGCACCAGTGCGTAGAAATAAGAGTTGTCAAACCCAAAGAAATTCACAGGTACCGGGAATGTTCCTAAACTATCATCCTGATGGATCGCTCTCTGGTAACTGTAAAGCAATTGCGCCATTAACTCTGGCCATGCATTAATCACCTGTCTGGGAAAATCCGGATGCTCAAAAGCAATCCCCCAGGTCCCCGGAACGGTCACCGGAAATGCCGGTAAATCTTCACGAAGAACATCCTCCGTCAACCAGCGATAGCGTTGACGAAACCTTGGATTGTTCTGATAAAATTCCTGCAGCTGAGGTTTGAAACGTTCAAGCTCCAGCGTCAGCACTTCATGGTAACCAAGTTCCAGTTCAGCTTCTGGAGTATTGGTCACTCTCGGTTCAATCAGTGTCTCTGCGTTCGTGAGATTACCACAAGCCTCACAGATACCACATTTACAGCCAGCCATGCATGAAGGGCAAAAGCCAGACACGCCAGCTTCATCCAGCCAAACCTTGTCATTCTTCATACGAAAGAATGGCATTTTCTTTTTGATCAGCACGCTGTCTTCATATAAACGATGGAAAATACCTCTGACAAAGTTCTTACTTTCCTGTTCAGGTACAAAGTAATCATCCACAGAGACATTGTACTGTGTCAGCGTCTTATGAATCTCTTCACTCCAAAACTGACTGAGTTCTTCTGGAGAACGATTCTGCCGTTGTGCAGTAACCCGGACATAAGACTGATGAATATCACTATAACAACTGACAAAACATGGGGCTCCCTGGAGACGCAATGCTCTGGCAAATACGTCTCCCGCTAAAAATGGACCACTCATATGTCCGACATGAAGTCCACCATTAGGCGTTGGGGGGGGTAATGTAACAATGAAGCTTGTAGGTTCCATTATCATGCCTCGTTATAATGTCACGTCTGACTGACCACCCATATCCCAATAAATGTCAATCATGACAAAGGGAGATGCTGATGAACGGTTGCGAAGTTGATGTTCCGAATGACGCGGTATATAGACAACATCACCCTGTGAGATATGTGTGTGCTCACCATTGATTTCGAGCTGACATTCGCCACTCAAAACAATAAAAGCTTCCTCTTCATCATGAGAATGGCGGTCAACATCTTTGCCAGGCTCAACAACAACCCAAATACAGCCAAACTCAGTAAGAGGACGGCGGGTATTTACCTTATTATCCCATGGGAATAACCGGCGCAACTTACAATTGTACTCATCAGTAAATTCAGCCGCTGTATTTCTTCGTATATATTTTTCGATTGTTGACACTGCTGTTTCCATTGCTTAATCATCCTTTATTTAATCAACTTTTTTTCAATACTTTCAGCTATATTCCATGAACGCAGTGAAAGCAGACTAAATGACCCAGCGTCACCAAAACCATGAGTAGATTCACAAAGACCATTTAAATAAAATGGAGGTGCAGCATTGATTGGTTCAAGACTATAGTCACGGTTTACATGGAGTGATTCATCTTCCCGCAGGTGAAAATGCTGCACAATATCCGACAATAATGGATGGAAATACTCCTGATTTTCTCCGCCACCCATATTCCGAAATCCGGTTGCTAAAATTACACCGTCCACAACCAGTTCTTTTTCTCTGCCTGAAAATTTACTCTTCGTAACAAGAACTACATTGTTATTATTTTGTTCAAAATCAATAATATCTGACATATTATGAATGGTGATACGTTCACGGCCATCAATTTTATTTTCATACATCTTTGCGTAAAGAGAATGAATAACATCATGATCTGCGGAACTGTAATTACTACGCCATAAAGTCTGCGTCAGATTTTTCTGTTCATCAAGAGGCAAATTATAGAAATCATTTACAAATTCAGGGAAGTATATTTCCTCAGTAAACGGACTGACATCTTTTAACTGGTAAGAATAACTTCTCAGAATGTTATGTATCTGCATATCCGGAAAACGTGCCGATAAGTCCAGTACCAACTCAATGGCGCTTTGGCTGCTCCCTACAACTGCGATGGATTTAATTTCTGATTCATGTTCCCACTGTGACAGTGACGATGTGTAGCGAGTAAAATGCGCCACACGGGATAAACGTTTCTCTGCAAACACGGGAGGAATATAAGGTGTTCTGCCGGGCGCAAATGAAACACTTTTCGCATAAAGTGTTCTGTTCAGGCTCGTGTCAATGCGCCAGAAAATCGGATTGTCGCTATCACGGGAAATACCAATCACCTTTTCACCATAACTGACCCATTTATCAAACTTCCTTGCGACCCACCTTACATAACGGGCATAGTCCTTACGCAGTGGAAATTCTAAACCTAAATTCAGATACTCGAACAATCGATCCTCTTCTTTCAAGTAACTCAGAAAACCATAAGGACTGACTGGGTTTCTGGGCGTTACAAAGTCCCGTAACGGATTATGTTGGATATCCGAACCATCCAACAACATCTCCGGTTGCCAATCAGGAGCCGTGTTACTTTCCAGAAATAACATAGATGATGAAAGGTCTTTTTCTTCCAAAGAAATAGCCAATGCAATGTTTCCAGGACCAAATCCAATCCCTATCAAATCATATTCATTGCGATTCATAATAACTCCTGCTGAGCAACTTCACTGTTTAATTTTCTCTCACAGGCTGAATCAGCCAGCGTTTCTTTAATTACTGAAATAATAAAATTTGCACCATTCAATAGCTGTTCCCTGGAAACAGTCAAAGCTGGCATACATTTAAGAACCTCATCCCGTGGTCCACAAGTTTCAATAATTAACTGTTTTTCAAAAAGTCGCTTACTTAATTTTTTGGCAAAGGTGTTGTCAGCAAATTTCATTCCGATCATCAGGCCCCGACCGCAGACCACAGCAGGAACATTCAAGTCATTTAATTTTTCAGTTAAAAATGTACTCAATACATGGTAATCACTTCGAACTTTGCGAGACAAAACATCATTGCTCCAAAATTTTTCAAGTGCAACTGTTGCAGTTACCATGGCTAAATTGTTACCTCGGAATGTGCCATTGTGTTCGCCAGGAAGCCAACAGTCATATTGCCGGGAAATCAGATTGACCGACATCGGTAGCCCAGACCCGCTCAATGATTTAGAAAGACAAACAATGTCAGGTTTGATGCCGGAAAATTCAAAACTAAAGAAGTCTCCGGTACGACCGCAGCCCGCCTGGATATCATCAATAATCAACAGAGCACCAATATCTTTCGCCAGCTTCGCAATCCCTTGTAGCCATTCAGCAGAAGCACAATTTAAGCCGCCTTCGCCTTGAACGCACTCCAATATGAAAGCCGCCGGAAGTTCAACGCCGCTTCCCGGATGACACAACATATCTCTGAGGAAATTGATTTGCGTTTCGTGATCACCAAATGAAAATTGATCATAAGGCAAACGCAGTACTCCCGGCATTTGTACGCCCGTGAGTTTACGTTTGGAATCATTCGCAGTAACCGCCAATGCGCCAAGTGACATCCCATGATATCCGCCAGTAAAACAGGCAACGGTATGACGACCTGTGATCTTTCTGGCCAGTTTTAACGCCGCTTCCACAGCATTGGTGCCTGTTGGCCCTGTAAACTGAATCTTATAATCCAGACTTCTCGGTATCAGAATATGTTGATTAAAAGCAGAAATAAATTTCTCCTTTTGTGTTGTGTACATATCCATTCCCTGAATGATTCCGTTATCTTGCAAATACTTGATTGCAGCTGAAACCATATCGGCATCATTATGGCCATAATTCACAGATCCTGCACCAGAGAAGAAGTCTAGATACTCAGAACCATTCTCATCATAAATGATTTCATTTTTTGCTGATGCGAAGAGAGCAGGAAAACTGCGACAGTAACTTCGCACTTCTGATTCTAGATTTTCAAAAATGGAAAAAGTCATATTGTCCTCACTAAGAGTAATACTCTATTTTAACTGGTATTGAAACCAGCACGTTTTACCCACGCCTTCTGTTTTGTCATAAAGACGCTGTGCAGTTTCATTATGAAGTTGTGTTGCCCATTTCAGAGAGTTATATTTCTGTTGTTCTCTCATCCAATCATAGGCAAACTTAATTAACTCCTGACCAACACCTTTTTTCCTACACTCATTCAGAACAAACAAATCATTTAAAAGAACACTTTCAACGGCACTAACACTTGAGTACGTGAAATATAATGTAATAAAGCCAATAGCCTTACCTGATGAATCCAGGTAAATAAATTGCCTGCCTTTATCATGCTCACTGATAAATTTACTGAAAAATTGATAGTTCACTTTTCTGTCTGGCTCTGCAACGCCATAAAACCTTTGATACAATTCCATTAAATCTAATAATTTTTCAAAATTGCTATCATCAACACTGACAATACGTCCTTTAGACGCAATTACATAACTGCGATTCACCGAGCTTCCTCCTCTTTTAATATAATTTTCTCTTTCTTTCTGGATTCAATATATGAGCCGAGAACAGACAATACAACGACACTCATAATGGCAAGCAAAGAGTAAAATGACAATTGTAAGCGACTATCAAAATACTGGAATAAAAATACAAACAGAGGCGTTAAGAGTAACAGATAAGAGACTTGTCTTGGTGGAATAAGAGCAATACCCTTTTGAAGCATGAACAGTGGAATAACATTTCCTAATATTGCAATAACAACAAATGCAAAAGCATGTTCTTGGATATCATTCACAATGTTACTCCCCATATAAAATGAAACTACGAGCAACAGGAAAAAACGCATTGACATAAGTTGGTATAAATTAAATCCATTTTCATAAATTTTCTTAGAAATAACATTAACTATAGCCATACAAAAACCAGTCATGATGGCCATGATAAACCCAAGTGTTAACTCATGATGACCATCATTCGTTACCGATGAATAGCCACCGGTAACCGTTAATCCGACAATAACCATACAACCAATCGTCAAAATACTGACAAACAATTTAGCTTTGGAAAGCTCACTAAACGCCTTCCAAACTATCAAACTCACCAATAATGTCGCCAGCGGATTAATGCCATATATCGTAGCAGCGGTTAATGCGGGTTCAATATACTTCAGAGATATGTATAAAAACAGCCATGAACCAAGTGTTCCAATATTAAGTACGAGAAAAAGAAAACTATCCTTGATTGTTATCGTGGCTTTATCTTTCTTGTTAAAATGATTCATGAGTGCAAAAGTCAAAGAGATAATTGCAAAATTTACAAATAGGATATTGTAAATTTTGACACCCTGAAGCAACGATCCCAGCCAAACAGACTGAGCAGCAGAGAGGACATCAAAAGTGAGAACAAACATCACACCTTTATTCATTCTAGTATCCATAGTTTACCCGCATTCTCCATTTCACGAATACGCTGCGTATCTGATTCAAGAGCCTGCAGGCTTTGATTCGCTAGAAAAATACCCCCAGGACTGTCAAACAAATTACTTGTTTCTTTAATCTCCTGACCTACTTCGATATTCCAGAAGGACAATGTATAAGAGGAAAGGGTTCCAGCCCATTTTTTTCCCGGAATCGAGGATACTTTACCTGTTTCATAATTTATCAAGGACACTGCTTTTGAATGCTTTGACCAAACAGGAGGTTTACTGGTGCGCTCTTTAAATCTTTCTGGATCAATTGCAGCATCCACTAAAAGATCTAACTGTGATACATCTGAGAAAAACTGCACATTACGGGGTGCTTTAGCTCCATGCAATCTGGCCCCGACTTCAATAAGAACCGGCCCTTCATCATCAAACATAATTTCAATATGAGCCGCGCCAAAACAAATGCCGAGTGCATCCAACACGGCTTTGGCATAATCAACAATCGCAGTAACTTCAATAGTCGAAGGATGAATAAATATTTCTTCCACATAAACTATAGCACCGCTATGCAATTTTTCCTTTCGATACAGAGATACATTCGTAACATAATGAAAGCCATCTAAGCTGACGCTATCAACCACATATTCATTCCCTGAAATATACTGCTGAGCTAATACGTCATCATTATAATTACCTAAAAGATCTCTTTTACCGATAATTTCATCCATTGCCATTTGAATCTGATCTGTGTTTTCACAGAACTTCACACTATCGGTACCGGCTGAACTTATTGGCTTAATAACGACCTTTTCAATCTGATTTTTCTCAATCCACGGAATGAGCGTTTCATAATCTGAAGTTCTTACTTGTGAAATTGAACGAAGCCCAACCTGAGCAATTCGCTCCTGCATAAGATATTTATCACGCAGGCAAATTAACAATGAAGGCTCACAACCTGGCAGCCCTGCTTCATTAGCCAGTTGGTTTGCCAGCAGTACACCGCTCTCTGAACCTGGAACAATAGCTTTACATTCAAACGTTTTGATAAAGTCCAGAATTTCAGACCGATTTTCTTCGTTAAAATGTATGTAATCAACAAAGTTATCTTTGAAGTAAGAGCCCTTGAACGCATCAGGGATGTCAACTGAGCTATGGATACAAACGCAAGCGTACCCCCTGCCAAAAAACTCATTTGCCAGATATTGCCCACTAGAATAAGGATCGACAATCGCAACTATATTCATCATGTGTCACTACCACTACTTTGATATGAAATAGGTTACCAAAGTGTTTCTTAGTTGTAAACGTTACTACCCATACCTTATCAGCATGTGATCTTGGAATTACTCTTATTGTTGGAATAATTATCTAATTTAATATTTCCCACTCAATAAAGTCAAAAATAATGAACTCAATAAAAAATGACAAAACACCCTTACATTTGGAGCACATTCAATTAATAGCAGATGATCTAACTTTAAAATAAATAGTGTATAGTTATTTAATCTAATGATGGTTTTTATCATTTACTTTATTTATAAAATTAAATCAGAATAAAAAACCGAATTAGAGAAAGAGATTTTTTTTATGAAACAATCTAAGTAATTGAATATATAGGACTTTACAAAATAATATTCAATATGGACTCTCAAAATATGAAACATTTTTTGAGCCGAAAATCATAAAATTTCCTTAACAGCAATATCAGATTCAAGCTGTCGCCAAGAGCACTACGACTCACATCATACAATTCAGGAAGTGATTCTCAATTGCCGGAGCAAAGGATACGTAAGCGTTCACCAGTCTCCGATTGACAGCCACTGAAGTGTGACCGACAGCACTGGATCCACCATTTCCTATTGAGTGAGCCTTTCTAAATAACTGTTCCTAAATGTAGATCACTGGTAAGTAGAAATTGAAAGGAACTCGGTAGCGTTTGTGCGATCTGATCAGTCGCCAAACATCCAAAACTCACAAAACAGTACCGAGTGCCATGATTCTATGTAAGCGGTCAATAAACCCCACATACCAATAACGCGCGCGCTTTGACATAGTGCCTTTTTCAGCGGAGGTACTATGAACCAAGAACAAAAGCGCGCCCATTGGGTATCGATCGTGGAACAACAAAAACACAGCCAGCTATCCATCAAGCAATTCTGTGCAGACAACGACATCAGTTATCAAACCTTCTTCTACTGGTCCAAGCGGCTGCGTTCTCCTGACGTGACGCAGACGTTGCAACCCATCGTCTTCGATGAACATAACCACTCGCAGTCTGAGTCGGTGATCATTGTCTTTGCCAACGGCATTCGCGCTGAGTTACCCGCGATATTGAGTGCGGCTCAGATCAAACACTGGGTGGACGCCTTGCAATGACGCCATCCGGTAAGGTCTTTCTGGTCTCCGGCGTGACAGACATGCGAAAGTCCATCGACGGCCTTTCGCTCATTGTCGCCAAGCAGCTTGAGATGGATCCGTTCAGTGAAGCCTGGTTTATCTTCTGTAATCGGGGACGGGATAAACTCAAAATCCTGTTTTGGGATACGAATGGCTTTTGGCTTTACTATCGCCGACTGGAAAAAGGCACTTTCAAGTGGCCGCGCCCCAATCCTCATGGTGTTATCACCATCAGTAAACCCCAGCTTCATTGGCTGTTATCTGGTCTGTCGCTGGAGAACAGCAAAGCCCATCGCCCCCTGAACGGGCTGGAAGTGTGACGCTTGACACTGATCATCATATTGCGCTTGAACGATCCTTTTTAGCCGTCACACTGGACAACCTTCAATGTTGTAAAGACGATGCCCCATGACTGACTTCCCTGATGATGTAGAACAACTCAAAGCGATGCTGCTCAAGCTCTCGCAAGAGAAGCAAGCGATGGAGGAGGAAGTCGCCGCCCTGAAAACCCAGGTACAGCTACTGGTTGAACAGCTTAATCTCAACAAATCCAAACGCTTCGCCGCGCAAAGTGAAAAAGTCGCCAAAGGCACCTTCAACGAAGCCGAGCAGCAGAATGCCTTGCCCAAGCCAGCCGCCGAACGCGGTAAAACCGGCCGTAAGCCGCTGCCTGCCAACCTTGAGCGAGAAGTACAAAACCACACCTTAAATGCCCCGTATTGCGACTGTTGTGATGCACCCTTACACGAGTGCGGTAAAGAAGTCAGTGAGACACTGAAAATCCTGCCGCAGAGAGTCAGTGTGATCCGCCACGAACGCACTAAGTATGCCTGCCGTCAGTGCGAGCAGACGGCAGAGACCAGCAAGGTGGTTACCGCCCCGAGGCCGGCCAGCATGATCCCCAAAAGCCTTGGCAGTGCGGAGGCCTTCGCCGCTGTGGTGACGGCTAAATATGTCGATGCGCTGCCGCTTTACCGTCAGGTTGATATCCTCAACCGCTCAGGCATTGATATCAGCCGTGCCACCTTGGCCAACTGGTGTGTGCAGCTAGGCAGCAAAGTTCAGCCCATCATCGATGCGATGAAAGCGCAACTCCTCAAGGAGCCTCTCATCTGTGCGGATGAAACGACAGTGCAAGTGCTCAGAGAAGAAGACAGGCAGGCGCAATCCAAATCCTACATGTGGGTTTATCGCAGTGGCGAGTATACTGACAATCCGGTGGTGATTTACGACTATCAGCCGAGTCGGGCGGGCGCCTGTGTACGTGATTTTTTAACGGGTTACGTCGGCTATCTGCTGTCAGATGGCTATAGTGCTTACGACACACTCAAAGGGGTCACACAAGCCGCCTGCATGGCCCATGTCCGCCGGGAATTTACCGATGCGCAAAAGGCCTCACCTTCAACGAAAGCAGGTAAACCGGAAAAAGCCCTGACCTTCATTGGCAAGTTGTACAGCATAGAGCGGCGAGCAAAAAACCTGTCAGCAGAAGCGCGGCAACAACTCAGAATGCAAGAAAGCCTTCCTGTCTTGAATGACTTCAAACAGTGGCTGGATAGTCAGCATGTGTTGCCCAAAGGAGCGCTAGGCAGAGCCATCATCTATGCAAAAAACCAGTGGCCGAAGCTGCTGACCTACCTTGATGATGGCAACATCAGTATTGACAATAATGTGACGGAGCGAGATATCCGGCCGTTCACGACAGGCAGAAAGAACTGGATGTTCTCCACCTCAGTGGGTGGAGCGAAGGCCAGTGCTAACCTGTACAGCCTGGTGATGACGTGTCGGGCGAATGATATCAACCCATATTACTACTTCCGGCATCTGTTTACAGAGTTGCCCAAACGTTCGGTGGGCGATGATATGTCGGATCTGATGCCTTGGAGTGTTGATCTGAGTGGCATTGAGTAGGGCTTCACTGCTTTATTGAGCGCTTACGTTGAAGCGGTACACCGCCAGTTCCGCAAGCTGACCAAAACCAAGGGCGGCTTCGCTAACGAAACCAGCTTGCTAAAGCTGCTCTATGCGGGGATGTTGAAGGCTTCTGAGAAGTGGACGCATCCGGTACAGAACTGGAATCTGACGTTATCCCAGTTGAGCATCCACTTCCCGAATAGGGCAGGGCGGGATTATACTTTCTCGCTCTGCCTTTTATCACCAGATTCCACCCCAAAAAACATCTCCATTCGGAAGTCATCACTCCAGCAGGAGCACTTTATTTTTCGGCGTTTACTGATTGATTTCGGGTGATGCTGCGCCATGTTCAGTGCTACTCGTCTTAGTAGAGCAAAAACTTCTGCCGCCTCTCTGTCTCCCAGTCGGCTGGCGTCTTCTCGGTATGTCACATCCAGCACCCAATGTTGTTGATTTTCAATGTGCTAATGCTGCCTCACCGCTTTGCCAGCCAACTCCGGCTCCACATCTAATGAGCTGACATAATAGTGAGTATCTAATGTCCCTTTTCCTTTGTGGCTGCGACTCCGCTCCACCGCGATGACACTCTTTATATCAGGCCAGAGTGAGCTTATCTCATCGGGGAGGGCCGACACCATCTGAAACACTGTCCTTTCTTCTCGCCGTCCATGATTATCATCTCGGGTAGAGTGGCTGGTCAGTCCTTCTCCATCACATGCCCAGTAAGGCTCAAATTGTTGCTGGATTGCCGTGAGCAATTTGGGCTGGTTTTTCTTTACCTGAATGACAAAGTCTGCACCTTTCTCTGTGATTTTCTTTAGGGTCTTTTTCTGGCAATGTAAGGCATCCATCGTCACGATAGCCCCTTTAATTTCAAGGCAATCAAGCAACTGCCTGACCGTGTCAATTTCTTCGCTTTTTTGCTTGGTCGATTGCTGGCAAAGGACGAGGCCTTCTCCGGTATCAAAAGCGCTGACCAAGTGCAGGGCCTTGCCTTTGCCCTGTTGATTGACGATGCCGCGAAGGGTTTTACCATCAAAGGCGATGATGGGCTGACCTTCGCTTTCCCGCTTAGCATTGACCCAAGAAAAGAGCGACTCTACCAGCACTTCTATCTTGACGCCTTTAACGATACGCGCGATCGAATGTCGGGTGGGAATACCGTTGTCAAATGGTCGATACTTGCGCAACCAATCAAGCTTATTCACTCCAAAGTCCTCGATTTCTTGCCAGCCTTCGCATCCTGAAACGACCGCAGCCATGACGAGAAACATGATATCGACGAGGTTATGTTGACGGTTAACGTGGCTACGAGGGTCTTCAATAAGGGATAAGTGAGTAAAAAAGTCCATGTCAGCAAAGCTCATAAAGGAATGAATAACGATCAGATCGCTGTAAAATCAGAAAGTTCCATTAAAATTCAAAGTATGATCCCGCCCTGCCGAATAGGGTCGATCAATATGTGGATCTGTGACTTATGCTGACACAGAACTATGAACAGCCTCCCCGCTTACGTTTTAACTGGTCGCTGAATTATCTGTATGATTAATCAACCAGAATACTTCTGTATACATTTTGCTCCAGATGCCTGATTTTATAATAATTATCATTGAGTTCACGAACAGTGCCAGCAGCCATAAATATGGTCCCGGGGGAAGTTCCAACTGAAAATGTTTTTTGAATTGAGTCTCGCCCTGTTAATGATGACTTGACTGAAAAACTTGAGTTTATAAATGAAAAATCGCTCTCATTTAAATCCCTTGAAATTTTCCCTTCAACATTTGACCTGAGTGAAACTCTCATCATGTTTAACTGATGATCCATTGGTTCATAATCATAATCTCTTCCAAGGTGATAACACTTGACAGATTCATTAATATGATTACTTCCGACTGTTGCGTTAAATAATACCGGGCAAATACCACCATGAAGCCTGCTGTTTATCTCAATAAGCACCGGACCGTCTTGATCAATCATCAGCTCTAAGTGTGAGGGACCAAATTTAATCCCCAAAGCATCAAGGCACTGCTTAGAGTACTCGATAAGCATCTGATACTTTGTATCTTTAATGTTTTCCAGCGTCATGTAATCAAGCAATGGAACACCCATATTTTCTCTTCTGACTTTCCATATTTCAACCACATGATGCTCACCAAAAGATGAAACTGTATTTACGATAAACTCCTGACCGATAATTCGTTCTTGAACCAAAAGACTATCAATAATATTCCCATAAATATTTTTACCACCAACAACTTTAACTAAAAAGTCGCTCGCCACAATTTGATTATCAAAACAGGCTGTATGGTTTACGCCTGTACCGACGACAGGTTTTAAAACCAAATTCTGATGCCCCAAATTGTCTGCAAACAGCATCAGTTCATCCTCATTATGAACAAGTCGCTGGCGGATCGATCTGATATCAGAGTTTCTTAATTTTTCATGGGTACAGAACTTGTTAATTCTAACTTCCGAGTCATAATCATTCGCTTTCTCTGGTAAATATTTATTTTGCAAGAAATCTGTATACTCAACCGCCGGGTCTGATCCTGCTATGAAATTCTGAACTGGCTCAGATTCAAGAAATTCAAATAAAGAAACATCATCTTTGAAAAATTTTTTATCATATAGACTTAAATTTTGCATTCTGATGAAATAAATTGGCATGTCCAACTTAGTTTGAACATGTGCAATTTTATAGCCTAAATTTTTAAAAAGTTCAGGATAATAAGAACCAGAAGAAAATCCATCAATAATTACAATCCAACCACTCATTTCAACCTCATGATTGACCAATCCGAACAGACATGTTTAGCGCAGGAAACAATATCTGGCAAACCAAAATCAAAACTCTCAAATCCTTCAGTTTTAAAGCTTTTTCTCAGTTGTTGATCATATCTTTCCTTCATATCTGGACAAATGAACACTATCGGTAATTCGCTATTTAAAGATTCATACTTAGATACTAAATAACCAGCACCACTTGTGTAGCCAAAAAACAATGCTGTCTCTTTAATTAAATCAAGGGTTGCTTTTTTTATATAAGTTGACGATAAGTAGTGGACCCGATCATACAAATTATGGTTCACATTCTTAGGCACAATCGCACTTCCAATTCCTGATATATCTCTGATACCATTCTCTCCACCAAAAATTACACTACCAACTAGATCGATACCGATAAGTTTTGTATCAGGTTCTGCATCAGACAGGCCCTGATATATTCCACTCGTTGAAGCACCAGAGCCAACAGCACCAACCAATTGAACCGCGCCCAACTGACCAGCAATAAATTTTCCAATCGCTTCATAGCCTTCACTATGCTCCGGTGAATCATACTGATTTAACCATAGTCGAGTCTCTGGCTGTTCAGAGATGTACCGCGTTGTAAAATCAATACGCTCATTCTGACTCAGTTTATTATCAGAAATTTTAATAACTTTTGTTCCTAATGCTTTCAGCATCATGCGAAAATTTTCATCGACAGATCCATCGATAATAATCGTGGATTTTAATTTCATCTGTTTTGATACGATCGCAAGTGACATTGCATAAGTACCACTCGATGTTTCAACCAGTTCATGAATCGTCGGATCAATCTTGTTCTCAAGTATCAACTTATCAATCACGAACTTTACACTTGGAACCTTCATATATTTAAAACTTAGAGCATAAATTTTATTTGAAACCTTTATCAAATCAGGTGAAGAATAGTATTCAAGTGGAGACTGATACATATTATACCTTAATAGAATGGAAATAGGAGTAAATATTTAACCCACGTTTATATAGTTCATTTTGAATAGAGTTCGTGAGCTGTTCAGATTCTTCGTTAACAGGGAAATATAAGAAAGCAACAGTACCAGAATGAGCAACACTAACACCAACATGGAACATTTCAGAAATTTCTATCAGCTCTTTCAGACAAGACTTATTTAATACCCTCTGATTAATCTGAGAACTTTGCAAGCTAAAATTATAGAGTTTATTGATCGATAACTCATTTTCAGATAATAAGGTCTTCACCATATCATCAAAATTTTTAATTTCGTTCTCAGAATATTCTATTTCACTATTGCTCGTATCATGAAAACCGCCATCATCAACAACAATAAACTGAAGATTTGGTAAGTTGATAAACCCAAGCAATATACATTCAGATTGCAAAAAGATAGAAGGCTTATAATAAAGAACCGGATCTGAACGTTCTATATTTTTTAAAATATTTAAAATAACATCATCTCTATCGGGTAAAGCATAAAGTTTAAAGAAAGCACGACAGGTAGCAACAATATCAGCAGAAGATGTTGAGAATCCTTTCGATGGTATAATATTTGATGGACTATCAATTTCGACGACTAAATTATCTTTGATTCCAAACTTTTTTTTAAGCATATGGATCGCTTTATATGCCTTCAAGTATTTATCTTGGCGCACATGTTTATCAACCATAAAAATCTTTGCAGTTCTTTTAGACTGCACAGGCACTGATACCAAGAAATTCACCAAGTTTCCATTTATTTTTATTTTCCCCTGAATAAGTTCACCAATCGAGATTGGACAGCTATGTTCAACACCATTTATGATGTATGCTTCCGCTAATATTTCACTAGACAAAATTTAACTCCAGTATCAAATTGAGTGCTATATTTTATTCTCATCGTATTAACGACATAGTATTATCTAATTATTGCAGTGCGAACACTTTGAAAAGGGATGAAATATATAGCACCAACTATCAATGACATAAATACAAATAATAACAACGTATTCAACCAACTTCCTGTCAATGCATAAGTAAGAACAATGAGTGAAACTCCAATTAACTCAAACAGTTTGTTAATTTGAGTAAACTTACCCATGTTTTTACCAGAATTTAGATTACTCGTTAAATTTTGATTAATCACGATGCTTGTCGGTAACATTAATCCAGTTCCGATGCCCATCATTAATGATGAAAATCCGAAAACATAAGATTCGTAATGGAAATATAGCAGTGAGAAAAAGCAAATCAGACTAATCAACGAACACAACTTACCAACTCCCATAAGGTAATAACTGTTCGTTAGTGAAATTTTTGTTTTCGAAATAATTAGACGGATCGAGACAACACCGATTCCATAAAGTGACATCAGAAAACCGATTTCTTCTAATGAGCTACTTTTTGTGAATAAACTTGGAATAAATAAGAAAAAAAAGGCAACATAAACATACATATAACTACCAACAATGGTATTAATTAATGCTAGTTTTGGTATGCTAATTTTAGAATCAGAATTTATTGCTTGCTCTGTGATATCTTCACTTAAGACACGTTTTTTTAACAAAACAAACAAAGATAGTATGAACATCACCAGTAAACAAGTCATCACAATTGCACCTGAATCCAGACTATACTTTTCTTTTACCGAGAACAGTAATGGTGCCGACATTCCTGTAAAAGAGACAACAAAAGCTAGTGTGTATATTCCCTTACTACCAAAATGAATTTTACATAACTTAATACATCCAATATTTACAATGACAGAAAGTGTCGAAATTAATAGTGTCATGATAAACAACATATAGATGCTTAAATCGAACAGAGACACAAACAAAAGGACGATAAACGTTGATACTGCCATCACTTTTTCAACAGGCAACTTATCTACTATGGTTCCAATGTATCCTCCCAACAGGATTGGAACTAAAGAGAATAACACAGTCATCATTAAAACAGATTCACCCAACATAGGTGAATAACTGCTTATAGAGACTCTCATAAAATTATAAACTGAAAATGCTATAAAAAAATATAAATGCAGGATATACATAACTAAACCCTTTCATTGAAATGGAAGTAAAATTCATCTATTTTAATACAACGTTTGCGCTTGACTTTTTCTTTGTATTTTTCTAATTAAATGAACTCAATCGTATTATTCTGTGCATATTTATCAACATACTTTAAAACCCTTTCAGCTATTCCTCGTTTTCAATAATAATCCGAGACATATAAATCATTTAAAATCCAAAGCGGCTTTAATTTCACCGGAGAGGAATTAGGATATATTTAACTGAAGCCAACAATTAAACCATCAATCTCTGCAGCAGGAAATAGATAGTCATCTTTTTAAACCTGGCCTTTAAAAAATAAAAGTAAGCAGCAGCATCAGAGTTTTGCTGATAAATAATACGATATTGATCTGACAACGGGATCAACTTATCTATATCGTTCATCGTAAACTTTCTAATTTTCATATATTCTCCGGCATATAATGTTGGCAATCTTCATCAATTTTAAAAAAAGCCCTCATCAGTAAGAATTGAACGAATCATTGAATATGCACATTTTGCAGCTTTACCATTGCATCCTGCAATTCTAATCAGATTCTTATCTCTCACTATTTTAGGATATCCAGATTGTGTTAGAGTAAACATGCAGGGTTTAATTGCTACATTCTGAATGTTACTAAACTTTTCTTTAATGAAATAAATTGCATCTGCATGCTTATATTCCCTCGAACTTGAATTTCTAAACCAATCGATAATTGAAGACTTGGAATCGAGACACTCCGGCTGTATTTCCGAAAATCCTATTTTCAACTGACCAACACAACGAACTTTGTCATATTGGTATACACCGTAACATTCTGTAAATTTTTCATGAGAAATGGGTACTAAAAAACAAAAATCTTTAACTCCTGCATCATGTTCAAAGAAGTACAACGATTTCCCAGCAACCTTACCAATAGATAAGTCATCTAAACAAATATAAGCCCCCCTTGTATCAATTATGCGCTTACATACAAAAGTACGCATTTTCGACTGAACATAATAATGAGAAAACATTTTGCTATATTCTATGTTTGCTATGTTTTCAATAAATTTTACTCCATTTTCAACTGCCATACTTTTCAATGTATTGATGTAAAGCATCGGATTCAGAATTGCACCATTTCTAGGTGCTCCGTCTATACTCTCGGTGCTTTCCGCTTGTGCATGCAGCTTTTGCCAGGCATGTGTTGACTGATAAAAATTTACATCCCGGTAGAACGGACTATCCAAATTAACTGATATTTCTTTATTAAATTTATCAGATTCTTTAGCCATATCATTCCAATATGGATCTTGATCATCGAAATGCACAATCCTAGATTCATCAAAATGACTAGAATATATTTCATTTCTAAAAGCATATGGTGTTGATATATTTAAAATATTTCCGTATTTTTCAGACAATAAATAGGTAGCCATTGAACCTAAAATGCCATTGCCCAAAACTATGATATCATAAATCATAATTCAAACTCTAACTTAGAAAACTCATAATGTTCATAATTATTTAATTTATTATCACAACTTTTTTTTAAAACATAACTATATTTAGGTGCAATCGGGTATAGCAAATTTTGTAAAGTCTTATACACATCATCTTTTGTAATCTCACCAGCATGGATCATTCTTTGCAGATGCTTTAACTTAAGTTCACAGTCTTTTGCTATCTCCCTTATAGAAAATTGCCCTTTCTCCTGAACAGAAAGAAATAACTTATCCCCTAGTTTACCATTTGTTCTTTTATTTTCTATTTGATCACAGGATGTCAAAATATCATTGACCAGTGAGCAAAACCTTCTCCCTTCAACCAAAAAATGCTCCAGGATAAAGCTTTGTTCAGAATATTCAGGTGCAAATTTTGCCAAATAAAATCGAATCGCATCAGAATTGTATTTCTGCGCAAGATCGATTGCCCAAATAGCATGTCCCTTACTGGTTGAAAATTTATCTGAATCCAAGTTATAAAATTGATTCGTATAAAACTCTGAGACTTTTGGCAGTTCCTTTTTAATACGTAATCCTGCTACTTGTAATGCCTGATGAAGAAAAACATAAAAAAATGAATTATCAAAACCTAAAAATTGTACATACTCCTCTTCACCTGTCATTTCGCCTGACGCTTTATTCAAAAAATAAAAGTGTCCAGGATACATCTCAGCCCATACATTCAAAACTTGACCTTGCAATCCCAAATCTTCAAGTTTAATTCCACGAGGTAGCTTATGTGATAATATTACCTTTGGTAATCGATTAATTAATATTCTGTCGACAAGTAATTTTAACCGTGGACGCATCGAGATATTTGATAAATTTTTTTCGATCTCTCGTCTGAACTCTTCTAAATCAATGACTAATCTTGGTTCATTTTTTTTAATTAGTCGTGATGGGTTGTAATTAATGAGATCTGTTCCATTGTTGGGAAAACCACACGTTTCACAAATTCCACCACAACACTCATCAAAACATTCTTTACATATTCCAGATATAAAGGACTCAATCGGATATTGATTCGTAATTGGGTCATAATAAACTTCTGTTTCAACAATTTTAATTTGTTCAGACTTATATAAATCACTAAAAAAACTTGTAACATAATCTTCATACTCTTTATCATGTTCTCCAAAGAGGTTAATATCAATCGAGAATGATTCAAGAACTTCAAGGATTTCGTGTTTTGACTTTTTAATTAATTCAGTCGGGAAAACATTTAACCGCTCAGCGGTTTTATCTACATAGGATTGATTATCATCAGTGCTGATACAATAAACGGTTTTTTCTTTACATTTTTGAATTCTTTTGTATATATCAGCGGCAAGATATGGCCCACTCATGTGACCTAAATGTAAGCTACCGTTTGGGGTTGGTGGTGGTGAAACAATAAACATCCTTGGTGAATTATTTCCACTAATCATTTTTACTCCATTTATTTTAATCACTGCTTTAAATACGATAGACTGAAATCACCGCTATTATCGGTCGCTCATCAAAAACTTTGATAATTTATCTAAAAGTCAATGTATCAGATCTTATTTTTTGAACATCTCATAAGTTTTCTTATGACCTCATATACAACACCTCTATCGTAAACCAGACTTTCCTTATGCTGAAAAATCTCTTACGACTTAGATACCGATCGCAATAAGCCGCTAAACTTTTGACGAGCGATCTGCAAAAAATAATGATTTTAATCTCCACCATTTATCGATGAATCCCTTCTATACGGTTTTACAGATGCCCCTCACGAAATCAAACAACACAACAACCAAAATGAAACAATGTACAGATAATAAGTCAACCATGTTAACATTTCCAGACATAAAGATGAATTAACCAACAAAAAACACACCTTATATTGACAATATTGTAATTAATAATGTGACTCTGCTTCCGTGGGTATCATTACTTGTCTTGAATGCGATTAAATACTTCTATCGGATGGTTTTCGACACCACCTCCCCTCCTTGAATACTCAGATCCATTTAATAAGCGCACCAAATATTGATTCAAAGTATTCAACCCTGTACGAAAAATTTAATTTATCTGAAAATAACTTTTCCTCTCCGATTTCATCGATAACTCCGAGATTCAGACCACCGAGGAATCAATTTCTGATGCTTTTTGATTGATTGTCAGAAAGATGAGGAAACTTTAGTTTTTTATATCACTATCAATTGACTTATTATTGATGTAACTATTTTTAATGTTCTCAGTTCACAGGATGAAAACGTTCACAGTGACGACTCAGACTATCCGCAGATAATATTCAATACTGTCTTATTTCATCAGTCGCCGTTGATAAACTCTTGGCAGGACGTCAGACAGCCTCAGCACCGCATCAGAGGCTTTCCTGAAAGTTAAATAGTATTTATCGTGACACAATTCACCAGGGCTAGAGCACACTTTGTAAAAAACGTTAACAAATGCCTATCATGCAAACATTTAGTATGTTTTTAGCTCAATTTCTATAGGCGTTAAAACGTAAAAGTGCATATATAGGCGTAATTATTGCCTCGGAATGCAATGTTGATGCGATTTAACAAAGTATGCTCCTGCCCTGCACAATTCACTGAGCCACTGATTCGAGGTCATCTCTATTGCAAAGCAAACCTCATCACTTTATATCGGTGACACTACCGACTCACTTTGTAGGTCGATAGAGCATTTTCAATCTGGCTTTCCGGCGTTGTATCAGCGAATAAATGGTAACCAGGTGCAACAATTTTCGAGAATGATTCAATACGAATCTCAAAAATGTTCTTTATCGGATACTTTTCATCAGCCAATTTGCGTAACTCAGACAAGTAGCCTTCCCACCGACTATCTTCCTGGTTTACAATCCTTGCACTTCCGGTAACCTTAAACCCGCGTTGTTCAAAAACATCAACGAAAGACACACAGACTTGAGGATTCAGCAGAATGTTTGTTTCGCTCCCTGGTGAAGCAATGTTTGCAATGAGCATCAATGTCTCATCTAAGAGCGTAAAAATCTCTTTCGGAGATACATTGGGTCGTGAATCATGTCCAACAGTCGCTAACCAGCACAAAACACTTCTGTCAGCGTACTCTTTCAGCTGCATTTTTCGTCTCCTGAGAATACCGTTGCATAATTTTTAATATCCGCTTCATTCATTGTCAAAAAAAAAAGCAGACAGACATCACACCTTCGAATAATTTCATTTCTACCCCCTGTATTGCCCCATTGCTGAACGGCAATGAAGCGGTTGAATCCCCATCAATGTGCACAGGAAAAACTACATCGCTCAGGACAAGACGCGATGAAGATATGTGAATCGGAGGTACATACGAATGATTTGCCGCAACACGGTGGCAACGTGGTTTCCCGTTCAGAGATTCGTCACCAGACAAGTGATTCAGCCCGACTGATTATCTGCGCGAAAAAAAGCCCCGAGTCTAACTCGGGGCCGTTCTTCAATATCAGCATGACTTTCTGCTATGCATGCAGCAGCGCCATGGATTCTCTGGCGATCACCCATTCTTCATTGGTCGGAATCACCATCGCCATAGGGGTATTGGGTTTAGTGATCACGCCTTTTTCGCCGAAACGGGCGTTAGCATTACCCGTGGCATCTTCGCGGTAGCCGAAAATTTTCAGGTACTTAAGCACTTCACTGCGTACCGGCAGGGAGTTTTCACCAATGCCGCCAGTGAATACGATGGCATCCAACTCTTCCAATGCCACCATGTAAGAAGCAATGTATTTCGCCACCCGGTAAGTGAAGATTTCGAAAGCCAGTTTCGCACCGGCATGGCCTTCTTCCATGGCTTCAACAATGCCGCGACAGTCGCTGGTTAAGCCGGAAACACCCAGGAAGCCTGCTTCTTTGTTCAGGGCTTGCTGCACATCCGCCTGACTCCAGCCTTTGTTGATCAGGAAATCCACGATACCCGGATCTAAATCGCCGCAGCGGGTGCCCATCATCAGGCCGGCTGTTGGGGTAAAGCCCATACTGGTATCAACACTCTGGCCATTACGCACCGCACAAATCGATGCACCGTTGCCTAAATGCACAGTGATCACATTGGTTTTTTCTGCCGGTTTCCCCAGCTGTTTGGCCGCTTCCTGACTAACAAAGAAATGGCTGGTGCCGTGAAAGCCATAGCGACGGATACCCAAGTCCTGATAAAGCTTCTGAGGCAACGCATAGCGATACGCTTTAGCAGGCATACTTTGATGGAAGGCTGTGTCGAACACTGCGTACTGCGGCAGGTAGGGGAAAGCACTGATCGCCGCGCGGATGCCGATAACGTGCGCCGGATTATGCAATGGCGCCAGCTCACTCAGCGCTTCAATCTCTGTCAGCACATGTTCATCGATTTTCACAGTTTCACTGAAACGCTCGCCGCCATGAACCACACGGTGGCCAATGGCAATGATGTCCTGCTTCAGGCCCAGTTCATCGAGCAATAGCACCAGACGATCAATCGCCTGCTGATGATGATTGCCTGTCGCTTCCAGCGCAAAGCTGGATTTCTCACCGTCATAGTTCCAGCTGACAGAGGCATCGCTGAGACCAAAGCACTCCCCCAGCCCTGTCAGTCTTGCATCACCACTGACGGCATCGATCAAAGCAAATTTAAGCGAAGAGCTTCCGGAATTAATAACGAGTACAAGTGAATGGCGCATGGGGATTCCACCAGAAGATTGTCGGCTTATTTGGCACTCAGTGCCCCCTGACAACAGATGTTGTCGGCACAGATGCTAAGAAATTGATGTGGAGCAACAGATTCATAGCATCTTGTGCTGCACCATAATACTCAATTTTTTTTGAATGATTCAACACAATATTCAAATTTAATGTAAAAATACAAAATTTTTTTGCAAGGAATCAAAAAACAGAGCGATAGTTCAACAAAGAGAAGAGATGTACATCCGCTGATCCGTCACGGGTATAGCGCCTAGTTCGCTTCAGACGAAGACAGATACCTTTGGTACATAGCCTCAACGTCGTTGCTGCACATCACATCCATATTGGCTTTCAGCATGGATAATGGCCAGTCCCACCACTTCATTTCCAGAAGCTTAGCCACCTCGCTGCCGTTAAACCGTGACTTAACAACTCTGCCAGGATTACCGACCACTATACTGTAAGGCGGAACATCTTTGGTGACCACTGCCCGCGCGCCAATCACTGAGCCATCACCTATGTGTACACCCGGCATTATGACGCACTCACTGCCGATCCAGACATCATTGCCGATAACCGTATCACCCGCTCTGGCAAAACCGGCTTTAACTTTGTCACCAAATTCACTGACCTCAAACGGGTAAGACGATATCCAATCGTGTCTGTGTCCCTGATTGCCTGCCAGCATAAAAATGGCACCCGAAGCGATCGAGCAGAATTTACCTATGATGAGTTTATCAACCTCACCAAAAATGCCGGATTCCCACACCGCTTTTGTGGAGTGATCGCCCATCAGGTAACGTACGCAATGATCTTCAAAGTGCTTGTCGTGGTAATAGCCGGAATAGTAAGTAAAGTCCCCGACAATAATGTTCGGGTTAGTCACTTTTTTATTCAGCTCATAACCACCAAGCCAGGAAGGAAAGATAGTCGCCATCATTACCTCATACTCAAACATGCGCAAAAAACTGCGACTTTTTATGTCAGTATAATGTAACTGTCTGGAAGCAGCCGCGCTATGCTGTCACCCAACTAAGACAACAACTCAGCAACGGCTGAAAAATGGCAGAGATTTCGCTTATGCGGATGACACTGACTCAGCAGCGATCATTTCACCGCTCCAGTCTTTTTTTGCCGTATTTTGTGAACCGTTACCCTGCCCGGACGCAGAAGGACCAGGATTCGTTTGCACCCCTGAATCCACATCAATGTCTTCATTGATGCGGCCTAAAGCGGCGTCCAGCTCAGCATCAGTCGGACGGTATTTAGACCTGTCATACATTTTGTCGAGCAAATCCATGGTGGAATGCACAGGTACTGGCGGGTTGTGCAAATACTTATAAATCTGCTTCGCCACTTTCTGAACATTCAAAATTGACTCAATGCCCACATGCTGAACCGCTGTATCCCGCTCTTTTTTGGCATCCAGATATCCCGAAGCAAACGCCACAGAAAACCAGATATACGCAACAGCGGCATCGGTGACATTGGTAACTGGCTGGTCATTGTTCAGATGCATTTTCCCCGCCAGATACTGGGCCTCCAGGTTGCCGAGCTCGGCCGCTTTCTCCAGCCAGTAAATGGCTCGCCGGCGATCTCGCGTCGCCCCCACTCCGGTCTGGAAACAATAGGCGACTTTAATACAGCCCATCGCATCGTTATTCACGGCCGACTTTAAACGCCAGAAAAAGGCACGACGCGGCGATGGGGTCGGATTCGACTCCACCACGTACCAGTCACCCAGAAACAGCTGTGCCGGCACATATTCCATTTCAGCCGCTTTGATCAGGTGGCCGACACCCGAAGTGGTATTGATCGCAGTACCATAGCCTCGGATCTCAAAACGACCGAGTTCAAACAAGGCCTCTGGTTCATTGTTGTTTGATTTGACCAGGCACTCCCAATAACGCGACTTGGCTTCACCGTGAGGATCATCGACATCCTGACGACTCAACCGTGCCAACGCATTCTGTCCGATTTCATTCCCTAGTTCAGCAGCTTTCTGGTACCAGCCTAATGCCACACGGAGATTGCCAACTTCATTTTCCTTCGCTAACGATAAAATGCTGGGAATATGACCTGACTGCGCCTTTTTGACTTTTTCTTCGTGTTCAACAGCCTTTGCCTGTTCTAATACCTGTCGGTATTTTTCATCCTTGAGTGCCTGCTCTCTGGCAGCCTCACGAACGTCTTTCATCAGTGCAAAATACCGGGAAACCGCCACAATCAGCAATACAATGCCCAGGCAAACGCCTAAACCGAGTTGTGACATAACCCCTCTTAAAACAAATCTGTATTCTTTGTAATAACGGCATTTTGGGATAAATCTAAAGTTATATTTTCTCTGATTTTGAAGCTGGTCAGATCAGGGCACCAAAAACAGCACAAAAATCCCGGTTTGAGCAGAGATTCTGCGAAAACCGGGACAGAAAAATCACTAATGTCTGCGACGCTTAATCCAGCGAAATGCCGTTCACAGTCAGGCTGACTTCCACATTTCCGCGTACGGCATTGGAGTAAGGGCATACCTGATGGGCTGACCTCACCAATTCAATGGCTGCTTGATCATCCATCGTCAGTTCAACGGACAAATCAACCGCTAACGCAAAAGCGCCACTTTCTTTAGCCAGTAACCGAACCTTTGCTTCTGTCGGTGCTTCACGCAAGCCCAGTTTCTGAAGACCCGCAATATGCAGCACTGCATTTGAGAAACAAGCCGAGTAACCCGCGGCAAAGAGTTGCTCTGGATTCGTAGCTTCTCCGCTGCCGCCAAGTGCTTTGGGATAGCTCAGAGAAACAGCCAGCAAACCATCATCACTCTTCACCTGACCATTGCGACCAGCGCTTGCTTTTGCGGAAGTGGTGTAAATTGTTTTCATCAGATAACCTCTAATAATTAAGTTGTGTACAATTTAATTTCACGCAATCTTATATCGATTTTCAGTTCGAACGCAAGTATATTGTGCGCAATTTAATTGAACTCTATCCATTCAGGAGATGGAACATGGCCAATTCCACTGAAATACCAGCCCGAGTCACACTGGATGACATGATCTGTTTTTCGCTGTACAGCGCCTCTAACGCCATGATCCGCGCTTATCGGCCCATACTGGATGCGCTCAATCTCACTTATTCGCAATACATAGTGATGTTGGTGATGTGGGAAAAAGAATGCCTGAGTGTCAAAGCGTTAGGCGAGAAAGTTCATCTCGATTCAGGCACATTAACACCGCTGCTGAAACGCCTTGAAGGGAAAGGACTGGTCAGTCGCAAACGCAGTGAAACGGATGAACGAGTTCGCGAGATCAGCCTGACAGATGCAGGCAAAGCCCTGCAGCAGAACGCGCAGCAAGTGCCAGCCGCATTGTTTTGCAAACTGGATATGCCGCTGGAAACACTAAAAGCCCTCAAATCCACCTGCGATACGCTCTATACGCAACTGTCTGCTGTAGAGTAACGGGTAAAAAAAATGCGCAGCCAAAGCTGCGCATTCAGAGAGTCAGGGTTTGCTAAAGGTTTTAGTCAAACTCTTTCAGATTCTTCTCATAGGTATCGAACTGGGCGTGCAATTCTGAAGACGCTCCCCCTGTCATTTTGCTGACTACAAGAATGGCAACCGTAGCAAAGACAAATCCGGGAACAATTTCATACATGTCGAAGATGCCGCCTGTCAGTTGTTTCCAGATAACCACGGTCAGGGCACCGATAACAATACCCGCCAATGCGCCGTTACGGTTCATTTCTTTCCAGTACAGGCTCAGCAGCAGAGCAGGACCGAACGCGGCACCAAAGCCCGCCCAGGCGTAAGACACCAGACCCAGCACTGTGCTGTCAGGATTCATTGCCAGCATCAGTGCAATAATCGACAGTACGATAACCGCCACACGACCCACAGTAACGATTTCTTCTGTTGAGGCGTTTTTACGGATCACTTGCTTGTAGAAATCTTCAGCCAGCGCGGAAGACGACACCAGCAACTGGGAGTCAGCCGTACTCATGATCGCCGCCAGAATCGCCGCCAGCAGGATGCCGGCCAGCACTGGATGGAAAATGGCATTCACCAGCAGCATGAAGATTTTTTCACCATCTGCCAGATTACCGCCCAGCTGGTTATCGGCATACAGAATACCGACCAGACCCACCAGGATCGCACCGGCCATAGACAGCGCCGACCAAATCACAGCGATACGACGCGCCGTTGTGATATCACGGTTAGAACGGGTAGCGTTAAAACGTGCCAGGATGTGAGGCTGACCAAAATAACCCAGGCCCCAGGCGGCCAGAGAAATAATACTGATTACCGTCAGCGGCTCACCTTTCACGTCGTTAAACAAGGTCATTAATTCCGGGTTCTTGGCTTCCAGAGACGCCGCCAGATCGCCAAAACCGCCTTGCATTGCTGCGATAGGCACTATCATCAGTGCCGCCGCCATCAGCAGGCCCTGCACCAGGTCAGTCCAGGATACCGCCAGGAAGCCACCAAACAGGGTGTAAGACACTACGCAGAGCGTACCGATCACAACGGCAATTTTGTAATCCATACCGAATACGGTTTCAAACAACTTACCGCCTGCCACTAAACCTGAACTGGTATAGAAGAGGAAAAACAACAAAATGAAGAAGGCTGAAATTGTCTGAATGAGCTTGGAGTTATCTTTAAAGCGGTTCGACAGATACTCAGGAATGGTGATCGCATTTTCAGCGGTAATGGTATAAGTACGAAGACGCTTGGCACAAATCAGCCAGTTCAGGTAAGTACCTAACAACAGGCCACCCGCCAGCCACAGTGATTCGATACCCGCTGCAAAGGCATAGCCCGGCAATCCGAGTAATAGCCAGCCACTCATATCAGAAGCACCGGCAGACAGTGCCGCTGGCCAAGGCCCTAGCGAACGACCACCAAGAAAGTAATCAGATGAGTTGGCAGTACGTTTATAGGCGTAATAACCGATTGCAAGCATAGCAATCAGATACACGATAAACGTGCTTGTGATAGCAAAGCTATTTTCTATCATGTTTGAGTTCCCTCATTATTGTTGCTCCCGTCATTGCAAGAGCTTATTGAATGATGCTGATTTAGTTCAGCCTCTGTGCTGACTGGGTTCTGCTCCACCTCGTACAACGTACCTGAGAGTCCTTGTTAAAAAACCGCCAATCCATCGATTGACGGTTCAGGTCACGAGTCACTGGTAACAGTCACCATCAACATTAATGTGCTTCTTCGCCACTCCCCAATTCCAACAGCGTCGCGTTTCCGCCCACCGCCGTGATATTGATGGTACGTGTTCTTTCAGTTACGAAACGCAGCGAATAAGTCGGGCTGCCAATCACAGGATAAGATTCAAAATCCGACTCTGCAATCAACTGGCCCAGCAGCCCGTCACGGGCGGCTAAATCACGGGACAGCGACAAAGCTGTCTCGCGCTTTCCTGCAAACACCACACCGGCAACACCAGCATGGCGTACTAACACGTCAAGTTCGTTAGTGCTCACTGACTGTACAACGCCTTTCGGAAGTTCAGCCTTTTCCAATTCAGTGACAATTTTCTGAGCTGATTTCTCGTACCCTTCCGGCAGAGACAACAGCACAGTATTCCCGGTTACCAAAGCGGCCGTCAGTTGGCCGGCAACTGCCACCAGAGGGGTTGTCGCTTCGGCTGTGACCACAAAAATACCGCGGCCGGCGCAATACAGTTCATTGGTTTCACCGGTTGGCCCTGGCATTAATTCCGTTTCTGCCACATGCTCGTTGGCATTGCGGCACTGAAACGCCACCATAGCTGCCACTTCCGCGTCGAGCGTGCTGCTCCACTGAGTCAGCTTAGTAATACGTTTTTCATAGCCCTGGCCATTCCAGTTTTCCCAGGCTGCATTGCTCTGATCGACGAGCGCTTGAATACTAGTTGTCATCTTTCTTTCCTTCCCAATTCCGGCAGCCATTACGCAGTGAACACATCTTTAGTGAAGCGATACAGGTAGTGCGGGCCCCCTGCTTTCGGACCTGTACCAGACAGACCCTGGCCACCAAATGGCTGAACACCCACCACAGCACCAACCTGATCGCGGTTGATGTAGCAGTTACCCACACGGGCACGGCGTTCAATATGGCTGTACGTACGCTCGTTACGGCTGTGAACACCCATAGTCAGACCAAAGCCTGTTTGGTTGATTTGGTCAATCACCTGATCCAGCTCGTTTGCCTTAAAGCGCACGATATGCAGAATCGGGCCGAAGTTTTCATTCTGCAGTACCTTGATACCGCGAATTTCAAACGCCGTCGGCAGAACAAAATCACCATAGCTGCAATCTGGGCTTATGCTGGCCTGAGCCACCATTTTGGCCTGATTTTTCAGCGCGCCAATATGGGTCAGCAATTTCTGCTTGGCGGTTTTATCAATAACAGGGCCAACATCGGTGCTGTGCAGTTCAGGACGGCCCACCGACAATTCGGCCATAGCGCCTTTGATCAACGTGATGATGCGATCCGCCACGTCTTCCTGTACAAACAGCACCCGCAGCGCCGAACAACGCTGACCGGCTGACGCAAATGCCGAGCGAACCACATCGCGCACAACCTGCTCAGGCAGTGCCGTACTGTCGACAATCATGGCGTTCTGACCACCGGTTTCCGCGATGAAAGGAACAGGATCGCAGTCACGCGCCGCCAGTGTGCGGTTGATGCGCTGTGCCGTCTCTGTCGAGCCGGTAAAGGCCACACCCGCAATACGTTCATCAGAAGTCAGCACTGAGCCCACTTCCGCACCACGACCAGGTACGAACTGGATGACACCTGCAGGTACACCTGCTTCCAGCATCATCTGGATTGCACGGAACGCAATCAGCGAGGTTTGTTCAGCCGGTTTACACACCACTGTGTTACCCGCTGCCAGTGCCGCCGATACCTGACCCAGGAAAATCGCCAGAGGGAAGTTCCACGGACTGATACAGGCAAAGACACCGCGTCCCTGATACGACAAGGTGCGTGACTGGCCATCAAAAGCAACCACTGATTTGCCTTGCGCTAATTCCGTGGCCGCCTGATGGGAGTAAAAACGCAGGAAGTCTACCGCCTCGCGGATTTCGTCAATACTGTCCTGAATGGTTTTACCCGCTTCACGATGACACAGTGCGACCAGTTCACCGGTATTTTCTTCCAGCAGATCAGCCAGGCGCTGCAGGCAGGCACCGCGCTCTTTGGCAGGAGTGTCAGACCAGCCAGGGAAGGCTTCGGCGGCGACATCAATCGCTTTTGCTACCAGATCGCTTGAGGCAAAAGCCACTTCACCAACAGATTCACGACGGTCGTAAGGGGCCGTAACGTGGAAAATATCGCCTGACTGTACTTCGCCATTAACGATAGGGCCGGCTATCCAGTGATGCGTTTTGAATGCTTCGACCGAATCACGGAAAGGGGTCCATTCAGATTCGATCTCAATGTTAATACCGGCCGAGTTCTTGCGATCGTCACCAAAAATATCTTTTGGCAAAGGAATTAAGTGGTTATGCAGGGTTGGGCGCGAGCGCAGCACATCAACCGGGTGCTGTACCAGAGAGTCAATCGGACAGCGCGCATCAACCAGGCGGTGTACAAAAGAACTGTTGGCGCCGTTTTCCAGCAGGCGGCGTACCAGGTAAGGCAGCAAGTCTTTGTGGCTGCCGACCGGTGCGTAAATACGCACATTCACACCGTAGATGTCCATCACATGGTTATACAGTGCATCGCCCATACCGTGCAGGCGCTGGAATTCAAAATCGCGGTGTGTGGCCATCGCCAGAATGGCAGTGACAGTGTGTGCATTGTGGCTCGCAAATTGCGGGAAAATCAGGCCACGAACATGGGCAGACAGCAGGAAGCGGGCACACGCCAGATAAGAGGTATCCGTCGCCTCTTTACGGGTATAAACCGGATAGCCTTCATAACCGCTTTGCTGACACATTTTCAGCTCGCTGTCCCAGTATGCGCCTTTCACCAGACGCAGTGGGATCACATCGCCCTGCTCTTTACTCAGCGCCGCCAGCCAGGTCAGCACAGGTAGAGCACGTTTCGAATAGGCCTGCACAACCAGACCAAAACGCCCCCAGCCTTGCACTGTTTCTGAACGGTACAGTTTTTCAAACAGTTTCAGCGACAGTTCCAGTCGATCCGCTTCTTCAGCATCAATGGTGATACCAACGTTCAGCGCACGGGCGCGTTTCAGCAGCTCCAGCACTGTGTCGTACATTTCTGTCAGCACACGGCCTTCATTGGACACATCGTAGCGCGGATGCAATGCCGACAGTTTAATGGACACAGTCGGGCAAGGTGAGTTGGAGTGCTTTTTATTATCCAGACCCACAGCCTCGATAGCTTCAATGTAATCGTTAAAGTATTTCTTGGCGTCGTCCTGAGTCAGCGCCGCTTCGCCGAGCATATCAAAGGAATACGTGAAGCCTTTATCACGCTTGGCCTGACCGTTCTTCATCGCTTCAGCGATGGACCGTCCCAGTACGAACTGGTGACCCATGATTTTCATGGCCTGATGCATCGCCTTGCGAATAACAGGTTCAGACATCTTATTGGTCAGACGGTTGATCACCCGGGCCGGGCTGCCATCTTCCTTAGATTCCATGCTGACGACTTTACCGGTCAGCATCAGGCCCCAGGTAGAAGCATTCACAAACAGGGAATCAGAGTTTTTAAGGTGAGACTTCCAGTCCGCCACGCTCAGCTTATCGCGGATAAGTGCATCAGCAGTGGCCGTATCCGGGATACGCATCAGGGCTTCGGCCAGACACATCAGCAGGATGCCTTCTTTGGTGTCCAGGCTGTATTCCAGCAGCAAGGCATCGATCATCTGGATCGCGGTACGATCTGCGCGCACCTGCTCGATCAGGCGAGTTGCCTTCTCGACAGTGAACTGGCGTTCTTGTTCAGAAGGCTCAGCCAGGGGCAACAGTTGTTCCAGCCAGGCAGATTCTTCTACCGAGTATAACGGTGAAATCTGCTGCCATAGTGCATCTAAAGGTTGCTCAATAAAAGATGGCTGAAGGGCATCTGCCGCATTGAACATAGTCATTCCCTCAATATAGTGGACCTGAATAACCATCAACACAGTTTGTCATGTGATTCAGGATAAATGTTACACCAGTGTTACTTTAGCGGGGGATTTTATTTCGTACCTGTCCCAGAGTCTTACCAAAAACTCCGATAATTTATCTAAAAAGTCCGCTTTATAACAAAATCAGACCCAAGTATTTAGCAAAAAATACTGTTTTCTATTTAATTGATGTAAGAAACAGCAAACAGTCGGTTCTGATGCCCGATCCCCTTATCAAATGATAGGGAAAGTCATAAAACTGTGGTTGAAAATAGTGAGATAAGCAACTATCGGCTAGAGGGCAGCCAGCAACGTCTGTGCTGACAGTTGAGCAAATCCGGCTATCAGCTCCACTGACGGCGGTACTTAGCGGGTGACACCCCGAAATGGCGGGAAAAGGCCTGGGTGAAATTACTTTGGCTTGAAAATCCACACGCCTGAGCAATCTGGGCCAGACTCAGGCGCGACTCTTCCATCAGATGACGGCACAGCTCCAATCGCTTTTGCAGCACATACTGGTGCGGCGTGACACCGGTCTGCTCTTTAAAAACAACGTGAAACTGGCTTTCACCAAGGAAAACCAGCCCTGCCAGCTGGGCGACAGTGATCTTGCGCGAAAGATGCTGATGGATGTAATGATCGATAACATCCATGTTCAGGCGCGGCAGATAGCGCTCAGACGCCAGCGGCTTGAAATGTCGCTGCAAAACACACATCAGGGTATCAGTACAGGCTTTACTCAACAGCCAGTCGTCCGGGTTACCGAGCATTTCTGCTGAAAGAGCGCGGATCAGCGTCTGCGCCTGGTTATCAAGATGAAAGTAGGAGGATTGCTCGAACAGCCTCTGCATGCGCTCGATGCCATAGTCGGGTACAGCATCACTGACAGACACATTCAGCACCAGAATCTCATTGTTGCCCACGCCGGAAAAACCATGTTCAGATTCTGCCGTCACCAGACACCCCTGCCCCGGACAGACCAGACTGCCATAACCTTCAATTTCAAACTCAGTTTGCCCGGACAGAGCAATCACTACCTGATTATATCCATGGTTGTGATGATCCATCTGTTCAGGCAACTTCATGATTTCCGCCGGTTTGAACCCTGACGGATGGGTACTATCCTTCATCTGTTCTTCCTGCGTGAATAATTGAGGTATGCCATCTGGCGCGATATAAAGGCGAATCATAATAGATAAGCCCCGACAATGAAAAGAGGCTGGCTAATTTCTGTTGATCTCGCACCAGGCCACCTTGATCATCTTTCCAGCGCAACAGCCCGATTTCGATCAAAAACACCTCGGAAGCGTGATCAAGACTCAACTTTTTACGGTCAATGTCATTTGGATTTTATCCCGCTGAATTTTCAGCCACCACAACACCTTGCCCCCGCGCTGAAAGAGAAACGGGCAAGACGTTTGTTTTCTCGTGCAGAGAAAACAAAAATACCATTAAAAATCAATATAATACAAAAACAACTCTTGATTTTTTATCCGATCTGATTGCTTTGCCTCCTTCCGAGAGGAGCAATGGAACAGCTTTTCAATCAAACCCGCTTGATCATACTGTCAAGGTTTGCGGCAGATGGTGTGCTCTGGTTTGTCAGATTATCAAGGATCCTGCTTGATCATCTTTCCAGTCAAAATGACAATGCCCGTTATTTATCCTTACTTGATCATCTTTCCAGTGTAATCGCCCTGCTTATATCGGCTTGTAACAGATATTTTCCCATCCTTTACTTTGCGAGCAGCGAAAGGGAACAGAACGAAAAAATGTTACAGATAAACCGGTTAGTGGCTGTTGCCTGAACCGCTTTGTGATAAAACGTATGGCTGTTTACCCGAGTGGAAAGAACACGTAATGGACGAATTTCTCACGCAGCTTTCATTTTCATTTACCGTTACAGGCCCTATTTTTATCATGCTGGCGTTGGGAATAGCCTTAAAACGCTGGGGAATCATCAATGATGCCTTTACTCAGGCCGGTTCCAAGCTGGTGTTTACCGTTACCCTGCCCACATTATTGTTCCTCAATCTGGTCAATGCTGATGTACACCAGTTGGGCAGCGGGGAGCTCTTTATCTTTGCCGCGTTAGCTAACATTGCGATATTCCTCTTATTTGAAGTGATTGCCGGAAAGATGATCAAGGAGCCATCTGAACGAGGAGTTGTTGTTCAGGGCGCTTTTCGAGCCAATACGGGTATCATAGGCCTGGCTTATGTGGCAAATGCGTACGGCGAACCCGGCATAGTGGTCGGTGCCCTCTATGTTGCCGTGATCACTGTGCTTTATAACATCATGGCCGTGATCACGCTCAGCCGTTCCAGCGCTGCCAATGCTTCCCTTGATCATCGTTTCGTCGTGAAGTCGATCATCACCAATCCCTTGATCATCAGTATCTGCAGCGCTCTGCCTTTTACTTTTCTCGATCTCCGGCTGCCGGATGTTGTGATGCAGTCGGGCCGGTACTTTGCCGACATGACATTACCTCTGGCGCTTCTGTGTACCGGTGCCAGCCTGGATCTGCGACAGCTGAAACAGGAATCAGGCAATGCCAACCTCTCAACCAGTGCCCGTTTGATCATCGCTCCGTTACTGATCACCTTCGCTGGCTACTGCTACGGTTTCCGAGGCACAGAGCTGGGCATTATCTTTCTGATGAGTGCTGCCCCGACAGCCGCTGCAAGCTACGTCATGGCACGGGCAATGGGGGCCAACGCCAGTCTGGCGGCCAATATCATTGCGATGACAACACTTGGCTCTATGTTCACCTGCAGCCTTGGCCTGACTTTGCTAAAAACAGTCGGAATTATCTGATTTATGATCCAAAAATAGAATTGATAATCACTCTCACTTGATATTAAATAAGAACTATTCCTATTCAGTGTCGTTTGAGTGTGACCATGACATCTCAGGTTAAATCCGCGCCTTTCCAAAAACTGGGTTATCGCTGGCGTCTCGCCAATAAACGCCTTGTGCTTCCCGTCTTGCTGATAGCTATGCTGGCAGCACCTGCGACTCGTGAGCTGACAGTGAGTGTGCTTGCGGATGCGTTCTGGCAGGTCGCCGCCTACGTCGCCATCACTCTCGCACTGTATCACTCTCTGTCAGAAAGGCTGAGCCATCAGTCCGCTTTAACCCTACGGCTAAAAAGCAGCCGGCGATATCAGGTTGTCTTTGCATCTGTTATGGGTGCCTTACCCGGTTGCGGAGGCGCAATTATAGTGATCACGCAATTTGTGCGAGGTCAGTTAAGCTTTGGCTCTGTTGTCGCTGTGCTGACAGCCACTATGGGGGATGCCGCCTTTCTTTTACTTGCGGCGAAACCGGCCACCGGACTGTTCATTATTATGATCGGTTTAGTGGTTGGCATACTCAGTGGATGGCTGGTCGATACGCTTCATGGCGGTGCCTTTTTGCAACCCCAAAACGCTGAAGCGACGGCATCTTGTTGTCGCACGACCTCATCCCGTAACCAGGCACCAGCGGTTCGCTGGCAGGGAACCTTCTGGCAGTGGCTGCTGATTCCCAGTGCAGTGATCGCTGTGATGGGCTCGTTTCAGCTCAACACAGATGCACTGTTACATTTACCCGAGGGTAGCATCACTGTATTGGGGGCGTTTTTTGCGCTGATCGCCATGTTGCTCTGGTCACTTAGCCGCGACATCCAGGGTTATCAGGATGCCGTTTCCGAAGATCCGAAATCTGACAAAGCCAGCCTGTTTCAGCGTGTGGCTCAGGACACGAATTTTGTCACTACCTGGGTAATTGGTGCTTTCCTTTGCTTTGAAGTCACCATCAAGCTGACAGGCTGGGATATAGCAGCGTCACTCAGCCATTGGAGCGCTGCACTGCCGTTAGCCGGTGTATTAATTGGTCTTATTCCTGGCTGCGGGCCGCAAATTCTCATCACTAGCTTTTATCTTCACGGCGCGATCCCTATGTCGGCACAGTTGGGCAATGCGCTGAGCAATGATGGCGATGCGCTCTTTCCCGCCATTGCACTCGCTCCCAAGGCTGCGTTAATTGCTACTGTGTATTCCAGCCTGCCTGCCTTATTTGTTGCTTACAGTTATTATTATTTTTTTGAGTAGTATCACTTTTTACATTTACACTTACTGTCTGATTGCATATTTATGGGCTACCGACGTATTTATTCGAGATAAAACACAAAAAAAATCGACCTCTGGTCGATTTTTTATTATCTTATGCATCCAATTCTTATCGTTTAATAGCATCTGGTGTCATATTGCAAACGGTAATTAATCTCAGTTCACAACCATCACTTATTGTCAATAGGTGATTTCCCCCCTTAACGAAAAGAGACCGCTTCACTATAGTTGCAACTGTAGGCGGTTGAGGAAACCCTTTCTAAAATCGTCTGCAGTATCCTAACCGGATACATCCCAATGAGGTTCTTTGATATATACCCTCTTATCAAAGATGCAAACTTGATTGGATACCTCTTCTACACGTCGTACAGGATTGAACTCTTCGGAGTTAAACTCTTGTCTTTGCCGGCCAGTTTGGCCGGCATTTTTTTCTATTTTATTCCATACTTGTCTAATTTTTCAGTCAGCTAATATTGTAACATTCTGCGCTTCCATTAAACTCAGACCTAATCCACCCACCAAAATAATAAACTCTGGCGTAAAGCGTGAAAGATTCACTCGATCCCACTTTGTTACATATGTTTAATCAGCTTCCTGGATGTTGGGGTTGTAAAGATATACATTCTGTATTTGTTTATGCCAATCATGAATATGGAAAAATTATAGGTGTAGGGCACCATTTAGACTGTGCAGGACGCACAGATTTCGATATGCCAAGCCCCACCATTGAGTGTGCTGAAAGCTTCAGAGATCAGGACAATCAAGTCATGCTCAGCGGAAAACGCATGCGAGTACTGGATATTCACCCGTACTCTGATGGTAACTGGCGGGCGCACTTGTTCACGAAAATGCCATGGCATAATGAAGAAAATGAAGTCGTCGGCACCATCTTTTCCGGCATTGAACTGAAAGATACCGCGATTCTTGAAGTCGGTCATTGGATTTGCAGGGCTGCAGGGCTGAATGATCAACACCAAAAATCATTCAGCCTGGACCTTCATCGCCAAAAGGTGCAGCTCAATACGCGAGAATCTGAAGTCTTGTTCTTACTGCTTTACGGTAAAAAACCTCAGTACATTGCTAAGGTGCTCAATGTTTCAGTGAAAACAGTTGAAAACTACGTGATTAAGCTTCGCGAAAAGTTTAATGCTAATTCAAAAAATGAACTGATCGATTTAGCTTTAGATCTCGGCTTTGGCTCGCACATTCCTGAAAGCATGCTTACCAGTCAGCTATCCATCATTCTGAAAGAATAACCGTTACAGAAAGGCCACGAGCGGTGGCCTTTCTGTGTCTGTTTACGGCGCTAAACGGTCAATATGCCAATGATCAGCTTCACGCTCGTACAAGAAACGGTCATGCAGGCGATGCTCGCCACCTTGCCAGAATTCCATTGATGTCACTCTCACACGGTAGCCGCCCCAAAAAGTAGGAAAGGGTACTTCGCCTGCGGAAAACTTCTTTTTCATTTCCATGAATTTTCCTTCCAGTGCCTGACGAGCGGTTAACCTGGCGCTTTGCTTACTGGCCCAGGCTGCAATCTGGCTCTCTTTAGGTCTGGATGAGAAATATTTCATCACTTCCAGCGTGGTCAGTTTCTCTGCAATCCCGGTAATATGAACTTGTCGCTCCAGCGGGTGCCAGGGAAAGTGTAGGCTGATTTTATTATTATGCTCGATCTGAGATGCCTTTCGGCTGCCTAAGTTGGTATAAAAAACAAAACCTTGCTGATCAAAATGTTTCAGCAATACAATGCGCTGAAAAGGTTGACCCGTTGCGTCGACTGTTGCCACCGTCATTGCGGTAGGATCGGTCAGGCCCGCTTCAATAGCCTGCTGCAGCCAGTGATTGAAAAGCTCAATCGGTTGTTCCGGCAGATCGTGGCGGCGCAACCCACCCCGAGTGTACTCGCGACGAATATCAGACAGCTCCATTGTATTCTCCGTTTACTTACTGCCAGGGCTCACCAACACTATGGTTCAGTGAACTCAGGCTAGGACTGGTTAATGCAGCAAATTGTCCGCCTTAGTGTGTGGAAAAACAAGCACCTCCTGCAAAGTAAGCTGTTTTTATTGATGGCAAAAGGCGAGACAAGGATCAGGATCAATTTGATAACCATAAGCTTTAGTGCCTGACTGCGAAAGATGCTAATTTTGCACATTCCACTTTGACTTAAACAGAGCGCCGATTTTGCCAAAATCACGTACCTTGAGCCTGATTGCCGGACTGGGCATACTACTTTCTGTGCTTATCGGTTTCCTGACCCAGCAGCACTTTACGCGTACGCTATCAGAACAAATTAGGTCTGATATCCGGTTACTCGGCGAGAAACTCGACCAGCGCCTTACCCGCTACCAGCAGTTACCCCAGTTGCTGGCCCATGATCCCAGGCTATTAGATTCGCTGCATGCACAATCAAGTCCTCAGCGCGAGCGCGATGCAAAAATGCTGCAAACCAATCTTCTGCTGGCTTACTGGGCAAAGACATTAAGTGCCGACACCATTTATTTGCTAAACGCCAAGGGCGATACCCTGGCGGCCAGCAACTGGGGACAAGCCGACAGTTTTGTTGGTAATAATTACGCTTACCGACCCTATTTCAGTGATGCTATTAAAGGGTCACTCAGTCAGTTTTTTGCGCTTGGCGTTAGCTCAGGCAAACGGGGATATTTCTTCTCCGCCCCCGTTTATAACACTCAGAAGCAGATAGAGGGGGTGATTGTTATCAAAATAGACCTCAATCTGGTCGATGAAATCTGGCAATACAAAGAACTGGAGTACGTGATCAGCGATCCTCAAGGCGTCGTTTTTTACAGCTCAATTGACACTTGGCTATACCACAGCCTGGTGCCCCTATCAGCTACACAGCAGCAACAAGTAAGAGAAAGCCGCCAATACGGTAATGCTTCATTGCGTCCTCTGACCCAGTTTCCAAGCCTGACAGTACTGAATACAAACCAGCAGGCTGAGATATACCTGCCGCAACGGCAACGCAGCCAATCCTTTTTGCTGGCTCACCATGATATGTCGACGGCAGGCTGGGTAATCTATGGCTTTACACCCAGCATGCATATCTATACCAATGTATTTGAAAGCATTCTTCTGTTTATCGCCTTTTACGTGCTGCTGATTCTTGTCATGATTTACTGGTGGCAGACCGTCAGTGCCAAGCAAGCGCTATCGGAACTGAACGACACGCTGGAGCATCAGGTTGCAGACAGAACCCAACATTTACATCTGGCTAACCAAGAGTTGTGGCACACTATTGAGCAATACGAACTGACTCAGGCACAACTGAAAGAAACACAAACCGAATTGATCCAGGCCGCCAAGCTGGCCATGCTGGGCGAGCTCTCAGCCAGCATCAATCATGAAATTAACCAGCCACTGTCAGCAATGCGTACCTACTGTGAAAATGGCCTGAAATTGTTAAAGAAAGAACGCTATCAGGAGGTAGCCAGTAACCTTGAACAGGTCATTGATTTAAACGAACGTATTTCCACCATTATTGCTCGCTTCAAGATATTTGCCCGTAAAGGGCAATCACTCAACAGCAGTTCCGATGCCGCCCAATCGATTCGCAATGCTATTCAACTGATGCATACACCGCTGACCAGACACCAAGTCGCTCTGCAACTCAATCTCACTGAAGATGTTTTTGTCCGCATCGATGCGGTGCAGTTTGAGCAAGTAATAGTGAACCTGCTGCAAAATGCCATTCAGGCACAGGAGCTTGTCGCCGATAAGAAAATCGGTATTACTCTGCATGCCGGCCGCCAGCGCGCTGTCATTACCCTTTGGGATAATGGCCCAGGCATGGATGACACGCAAAAACAACGGATCTTTACGCCTTTTTTCAGCACCAAACACGATGGGTTAGGGCTGGGGCTGACTATATGTCGCCGTATCCTTGATATGTTTTCCGGCAGTTTAACCGTACATAACCACACAGGCGGTGGAGCCGAGTTTCAAATCAGCCTGCCACTGAGCAAAGAGGAACCAGCATGAAACCTCCAGTCATCTTTATCGATGATGAAAAAACTATCCGGGATTCACTCGGACAAACTCTCGAATTGGAAGATTATCAGGTTCAGTTGTTCTCCAGTGCCCGCCAGGCGCTAAGCGTTTTCGACAATCAGTTTCCCGGCGTCATCATCACAGATATTAATATGCCAGGCATGGACGGTATGACGTTTTTGCAACAAGCACTGGCGATTGACGCAGAGCTGCCGGTGATTATGCTGACAGGGCATGGCGATATTTCTACCGCCGTTGATGCCATGCGGATCGGCGCTTACGATTTTCTGGAAAAACCATTCTCGACCGAGCATCTGCTTGATGTGGTAAAGCGAGCTTGTGACAAGCGGGAACTGGTACTTGAGAACAGAGAACTGAAGAGAGAGCTGGCATCGCAAAGTAGTCCAGGCCCTCGTATTTTGGGTAACAGCTTAGCCATTAAACAACTTCGGCGAAGCTTATATCAGCTGCAGGCGGATGAATCGACTATATTGCTGGAAGGCGAAGAAGGGACAGGCAAACGCATGGTGGCACAGTTTATTCATGACCACAGCCCCAGGCAGCATCTGCCTTTGATATCGCTTAAGTGTCAGGACCTGACTGAACAGCAATTTGAAGAGTTGTGCTTCGGGCACGCCAGCTATGCCGGAAAATGGTCAGATGCGACAGGCAGTACACTGTACCTTGAGAATATCGACCAGCTGGCTGCTGCATCGCAACAGCGATTACTTTATCAGCTTACACAACAAGACCAGCTCGCCGTAGATTCAAACCACAACAAGACACGCGTGATAGTCAGCAGCAGTCGCTCTCTTGATGCGCTAACCTCGCAAGGACAGTTTTCCCGTGAGCTTTTCCAGCACCTGAAGCAATGTGCTCTGTCACTACCCCCATTGCGTGAACGCCAGGAAGACATTGAATTATTATTTCAAAACTTTATTCGTACTGCGGCTTCCCGCTATAACATCGAAGCCCCCGTACTCAATGCCGAACAAAAAAGTAAGCTACTTGCTTACGACTGGCCAGGAAACGTGCGCGAATTAAGATCTGTGTCAGAAAGGTTGGTACTGCTTGGTAGCCATTTTGACCAACACCAAACACTCGATCTTGATGCCCCTCTTCCCTCATTGAGTGAACGTGTACACCAATTTGAATTTACCTTAATCAGTGACGCACTGCGCCGGCACAATGGCCGTTTAAAAGAAGTACAGTCGGAATTAGCGCTGGCAAGAAAAACCTTGTATGACAAAATGAAAAAACATGGCTTAGATAAGCAAGATTTCAAAGAGTAGCTGCAAAGCGACCTGAACCTGGGCCCGAACATCCTGATTTACAGTGTAAATACAAACCTCCGCTGTCAGCAGTCAGTACGCTATTTACACTGTAAATCTCTCGTATCATACCTGGCTGCGAGTAGTGCTTAGTGGCTGACAAACAATCTTCTGTTTCTCTAAATGTATCCGGCAAGCTGTCATTTCTCGCTCAGCGACAAACTCTTTGTCAGCGATACGAACAGATACCCCTGGATATATCAAGCTACTCACTTCAACCTGAGCAGCAGAAAACTGCTGAAGGTAGCTTTGCTGCAAAGATTGGTACTGGCTTTTCATCTCAGCTAACGTCGCCATAAACTGCCCTTTACTGTCTGTCACTTTATTTGCTAATTCCTGAGAGCGCTTCTCTTTCGGAATTTTCGAGAGCTTCATCTGCAACAGAACAATTTGATGTAGTCGCTCTTCCTGATTTTTTATCTCGGCTTTCAAGGCGTCCATATCAGCCTTGAGATCATCAAACTGACTTAACAGTTTGATCTGGGTGTCAATGCCGGCTTCTGCCCCTAACACTCTGGCACTGAGACCTCCCTCGGCGACAATCACCCCTCCGGTCACAGTACCGTGACGTTGCGCAGGATCGATAACCCTGACGACGCCTTGGGCTTTGACCATGCAATGTGCCAGATGCAGATGCAGCTCAGTGTCTGTGCCAGATTCGATCTGCGTGTACTGAGCGAACTTGGCCGAGACTTTACCCAGCGCTTGCAAGTGACAGTATGCCGGTTTGCCATCCTGTAGCCGGCCTATCACACCGTTAGCGATCGTAATATTTCCACCGGCAGTCAACTCAGCAAGTTCCACCACACCTGTCACTGTAATATTACCGCCGGCTTTCACCTTCATACCTGAGCTGACATCACCAAGCACCAGTACCGCGCCGTTAAAATCGATATGGCCTGTAGTGACATCCACACTATCGACAGTTAAAAGGTCATCCACGGCCATGCCTGTCAGGCCGTGCCGCGGTGTTCCCTCTTTATCGGCAATCAATACATTGTGGTCGGAATCAGAAATCCGGGTTCCTAAACCAACATCGAAAGCAATGACTTTACCCGCAATCGCCTCAACCACGTTGCCATGGATATCATAACCAAGTTCACCAGCAGTGGGCGGGATGCGTCGCATCAGAGGCTGGCCGATTTCAACCGTAATCAGTTTACCCAGATCACGCATATCGACTTTTCCGTGATCACTGTCCTGAGGGGCAAGAATACGCTGAGAGGCATCCGCTACTAAAGGTTCAAAGCGGGTATCTGTACCAGCAACGGCTGGTCGGCCAGCCGCTATTTTCAGTGTGAAGGTTTCACCCGGATCGAGCTCCCAGGATTTCTGCAGGAGATATTGCAGGCGTTTTTTGCTGACACCACGCAGAATACGCTGCTGCTTCAGTGTGACTATCAGCCCTTGCGCTGTTAAACGATCGCCACCGTATGCACCAGTCAGAGTGACGTAAGCAAACATGCAGTCGTCTGAAATAGAGATTTCAAGCTCTACATCTTTTCGCTCTGCAATAATAAATGCCGACTGCCCAGCGTCTGATTTCGAATTGTTGTAATAGTCGATTGCATCTTGAATCGCCTCTTCGAGACGACTATAGGCATAGTAATCTGACTGCTCCAGTAACGATTCAATATCGGTACGCTGTAGCGACTGACAACTATTTTCCATTTGTTTGGATACAACCAGACGCAGTTGTGAGCCATCTGGCTCCAACATAAGCACTGAATCCGTCATGGAAGGCTCCTTCTTCCTGGCCTGTAGCCCGTTTGAGTGTAAATCTTACAGAAATTTCAATCGAGTAGACATAGAAGGGAGTCACACTTCGCACAACAAGCAACAGCAGGGTTTGTGGTTGGGGAGCAAGAGCGGAAAACAGGAAACCAGATAAAAAGCCAATAAGAGAATAAACCGCCACTCCTTATTCAACGTACCCACTCGGCGTACCCCAGCCAGAGCTATTGATGAATTGGAAAGAGAGATAAAGAATAAAGCGAACAAGGATAACCTTGCTCGCCCGCAAAAAGCGTCTCAAACAAAAATTAATCTATCCCTAACCAATTCAAATCATCATCTGTTAGCCAGTCATTTGGATGAAACTGATAAATACTGGGCAATTGAAGATCGTTATCATCAGATGATTCCGACGTCAGGTAACCGTCAAGCATTCTCAGCCCCTGAACTTGCAACTGATAAGACGCAGATAAGTCTAACGGCACCATAGCTGAAAAATAGATGCAATTCTTACTTAACTTATTCAACCGCACTTTTAACCCCAGATTGCCACTTTCAGAAACCGCCTGCTCTGTCGTGCTATTGGCTTTTTTCAATAATCGCGCAGCAAATCCGCCAGCCACTAGGCTGAATGTCATGTTGGGTTTGGCAATGCGTACGCCGGGTTCCAACAAGGATCTCATTGCCTTGCTTTCTACCTTAACTAAACTCATATCCTACCCCTTAACGGCATTCTAATAATTATCCTGTACTTGCCATCAGCAGTACGTTTTTCATGCTCAGGTTAAATAACTCTAGTCTAATTTTGTGGTTTAAGTGGTAATACCTTGAACTTTTTTCGGGACTGCTTATCAGAATTTGTTAGTAAATACTAACCTTATAATGCAGGAAATGAAAGGCTGAACCACCAGATCAGGAATAAGGCGCTAGTTAAGTTTAACCAGTATGCAGTAATTTACAGTGTAAATACGAGATGTGACCTATTTACACTGTAAATTGTAATCAATGAGGGAGATATTGCAGCGCATGACCAACAAAATGTCGCAAAAACTGCTCTGCCTGTTTACGGCCTGTAAAGCCAAACTGCTCCTGCAATTCAGCCCACGATTGTCGCTGAATCACTTTAGCCAACATCACATCAATACCGTTTTGAGCGGTAAGCTCTCCAGACTGAAGTCCGTGTTGCAGCCAGAGTGACAACTGGCCAACGAGTAAATCATAGCCAAGCCCTCCCTGAGAAAAGTGCATTAACTGGCGCTGTGCCGTGCTTGGTAACTGCTGTAATTGCGTTTGAGCCAGGCATTGGGAATATAAAGGCAAAAAAACCGCTTTATCAAGCAGCCGAAACTGTTCGCAAGCCTGGGCCAGGAAACTGAGCGAGAAGGAACATGTTGCCGTTTCAAACCAGGACCAGGACGCGTCGGATAATGGCAGCACAGACAACAGGGAATGACAGCCACTGGCACCGTCTTTAACAATCCCCAACCGAATTGGAACATAGCCAGCGCTGTGCCAGAACGGCAATAATTCACTGCTGGCTGCAAAGCTGGTACCCAAAAAGTCCAGCTGTTTATGCACCGCCCAGTCCTGAACCTGTGCCAGTAAGGCCGAACCTATTCCCATATTGCGCGCACTATCGTGAACAGCAATACGTAAAATACGTCCACAATGCTGGCTGGCAGCCTCAGCCAGACCAAGATGCGCAGCAACAGACTGCGCGAGCAAGTGCCCTCTGGGCCGGCGCTGGCCAAGACATATGGCTTGGGCAAGTTCAGCAGAGAAACCACCTTCACACGAAAGCAATACACACCCTACAATCAGCTCATCTTGCAGAGCGACAAAAATAGCTAAGTCTGGATCGTCCAGCAATTGCTTAAGATCGCTCGGTGAGGTCTGATAATGTGCATTGACCAGCAAACCAAACAACTGGGATAAGCTGTCCGGACGCTCAGCCAGCCATAGTGGCGATATCGGCTGATACTGAACATCCGCGGCAGACACAGGCTCAGCAATACAGGCCGGTTCAGCATCCAGTAACAAGGTCTCAAAAAGCCAATATTCCAGCGGATCGCCCGCAGCCCATCGAATAGGGGATGTCATTGAGCAGGCACGCCATTGCGGGGTCATTGCATCCAGTACAGATGTAAACTTAATCGCGAACCCCCGTCCGGTACCTTCATAACCATGTATCGTCGATGCGAAGACCACCCTGGAATAACTCGACAGCATCTTTTGCAGTAACGGGGCAGGAATAGCCGCCGCTTCATCAACGATAAGCAGATCCGCAGAAGGGCGCTCTGCCAGCAAGGTATCAGGCGCAATAAAACAAAGCTGACTACCATCTCGTTGCAACTGATAAGACGAATCTGCAGCGAGCCCAAGGATGTTTGCCGCATGCTGAAATACAGTTTCGGCATTACGCTGACGAGGTGCTGTCACCAGTATCTTACGAGGCTTCTCCTTCATCAGAATACCCGCGGCGATACCTAAAGCGGATGATTTTCCTCGCCCGCGATCCGCGGTGATAACCAAGGGACGACGTCTGTGGCCTGTGACTACCCGCCGGATGGCTTCAACAGCATTGAGCTGTTCATCACTCAGGCACCCATAACACCGCTCTGTCATATCGTTAATGGCTGGAGGTTCTTCAGGCAACAGAGGCAAACACATCTTGCCATCGCGCCCGGGTTTTATCGTCAGTACATGATGGCTGGAAAGCTGAGATAAAAAGCGCTGCATGAAAGGGGACTGCCAATCGCTTGACCTGCCTTTGGGGCCGGGTAACAACATCACCATAAGACCACCGCCACGTATGGTGCCGGCTAAAGCGGCCATGGCCTCAAGCGCTAAGCCCTGGTGCAAATCTACGGTCAGAAAATCACAGTCCTGCCCTAACCAGGCTTGTGCTTTTTTTGCCGATACCGATAGCACGTTTGGCGGCGCCTTATCGCTCAGCCACAGGCCGTCAGAGTAATGCGCCTGAGCAAGCAAAGCCGTATTGATCCCCCAACTGTGCTCACTCTCAATGCAGAGCAAATAACGGTGACGGGATTGTTTTGCGCGACTGACTAAGTCAGAAATGAAACGAGACAGTTCAGACATACCGGCCTCTGATGCTGCAGCAATAGATAGAAGAAACAGGTCTGTATACTACCAAGCACAATAAAAAAAGCCACGTCATCAGACGTGGCTTAGAGATAACAAAGATGCGATTAATTGAGGTAATCGGCCAGATAGGCCAGTATATGTTCAGCTTGCTGTTCAGAGAGCTTGCTCAGTTTGAGCTGGAGTCTGTCACCATCTCTGACATAACTTGCTTGCCCGCGCACCAGTTCAACCGACTGAGGTTTACTGCTCTGCTGCACTTTGGGACGCACGACCTCACCAAGATGCTCAATGTGATTGGTGACTTCACGGGTAATACGCGTAATACCCTGTGCATCGACACTTTGCCACACAGGTTTATCTTGCTGAGACAGCTCCTTCACAAAGGCTTTCTGCTGCTCATCATTCAGTGAATAGTAGAGTTTATGCAGCTTAACTATGGTCGGCCGACCTAATTCGCCCACACTCGGGTAAGCCATTAATAGCTCCATCGGCAAACTGGCCGCTTTCAACGCGCCGCTGACCAGCGCTTCGCTGCACTGGCAAAATCGAGCCAAAGCTTTTTGATCAGCCACTTTGCCGGTAGCCAGCAAAGCCTGCATTTCTTTGCCGCGTTCAAACAATGACAGCGGCTTGTGCGCATTGGCCACATCAGAAAGAAACTTGGCATGATCACTGTTTATGCCTTTGGCTACATAAATCAGAAAATCCTGTTTCGACAGCAAACAGGCCATCCGCCGCCGGCTACCGTCAAGCACTTCAATGCGGCCGTCATCCAGCCAACGACCCACTGCCGGATATTGTTGTCCCCGGTCTTTCAGTGTTGTCAGAATATCGGCTAAGGCATGTTCGTTTAAAAATGCCTGCTCACGGGCATTCTGAGCAAACACCTGAGTCTGTTCGCCAATCTCGCTGGCTTTCACTTTTACCAGTTCAAACGCCACAGTGGTTTCACCGGCAACTGCCAGCTCAATAACTGCTGCTTTATCTTTTGCCGCACTTTGCGCCTCAGCCACTGTGGTCGCACGGCGCTTATCTGCTTTACCAAACAGACGGGCATTCAGATCGTTTGTTTTAATCGCCACCTGTTATTTCTCCTGGTTCAAATTAGCCCAGTGACTATGCATAACGCGTTCGAGTTCAAGGCCAACCCGCTGAATCGCGTCCTGGGCAGTCGATAAGGTTTTTTTACCACCTTCAAAATCTGCAGTCGTCAGATCAAAAACGGTGCTGTAGGTATCAGCACAGGTTTCAAAAGCACGGCTACGGGGCACTGTCGCCATCATCACCTGCTCCTGAAGCAGATAGTTCATTTCAGTTAATACAGAGACCTGTTTCTTATTATCATCTTCGAACATGGTAGGGATCAAACGGATAAACTCCAGTCCATGCCAGTCTTCCGGGAACATTTCATACACAGTAGGCAAGTGCTGGAAGAAATTCACCGTAGATGCCCAGTCAAGACGTTTAGCCGCACAAGGGATCAACAGCGCATTTGACGCATACATCGCATTCCACACCAATGGGTCGATGTGCGGGCCTGTATCAATCATGATGACATCAAATTCATCTTCTATCTGATCGATGACTCGCTCTTTCAGCAATTGCACAATATCCAGATTCTGATTTACAGCCAGATCCTGCCAGGCATCAGCATTAAACATGGCGTCTTCCGGGAAGGCCGCAATGGTTTTCAGGTTAGGATACTGAGTTGGCATAACCACATTATTCATCAGAAATGCTTTGTCCGTAGCCTGATCTTCCGGCACATTTCCCAGCATTACGTCAACCGCAGAATAAATGTTTTCCTGATCGCCGACACTGATTTGCGGGTTCAGAAACAGACGAAGAGAGCCTTGCGGATCCAGGTCGATTAAGCAGATGCGATAGCGCTTATCCAGATCCAAGGCCAGACAAGCCGCCAAATGAACCGCCGTCATCGACTTGCCTGTACCACCTTTCTGGTTCTGCACATTCACCACCCATGGCTTACGCTTGCCGGTTTGGCGCTCGTGAAAAGCAGGGCGCTCTGCCGCATCCATCAGCATATGTGCTTCATTTAGCGTAATAGAGTAATGATTGGCGTTATTTTTAGTAAATTGATGTCCCGCTTCTTCCATCCGGGCAATCGCTTCATCTAACTTACGACGGGTCAGGCCAGAACGGGTCTCCATAAGTGCTTTTGACATAGAGGGAAAGTGGTCATCCCTGCGCTCTTCCAGCACGATTTCAATTCGGTCCGCCTGAACCTGTTTTGTCTGCTCAGCGATCTTGAGCAAATTTTCTATTGTTTCTACCCGATTCATCTTGTTCATCACCCTACAGAGTATTTGTCAAAATTGTACAACATAAATACACAAAAACAACAAAAAGCTGAACGTTTCACTGTGATAAAGATCTCAAGTAAAAACCATGCCAGTTCGGATAAAAGCCGTACGAATTGACCAAATCCTTACAAACCAAAGCGTCACTTCTACCTGTTACGATTCAGATAACAGCTCATAAATTAAAATGTCACAGTGTCACAAATTTACAATGTAAAGAAAATGAACCCAATTTTGGCTGGAAGCCTGAAAAAAGATGGCTAATCTACAGTGACTGTCATTTCAACCCGTAAAAAACCAAAATAGGCTTGATGGATCAGAACAGGCGCAGCGAAAAAGGCGATAGTATGAGGCCAGCTAGAATAATGGAGTAAAAATGAGCACTGTACCTTGATCATGCTTCAGACATTATTTGCCGTTTACGCAACAATGATCAAGGAGAAAGCAGGCGAAATAGTAAGCTGAAAACAGTGCTCTTAAAGCAAGGAAAGATCGGATCAATGATCAAGATGAAGATCCTCACCAGGGATCAAGTTCAATACCTGCGGAAGCATAGTCAAGTACCGCTAAATTACGGTGAATGCCCGATATACCTGAATCAAATCGGGTTGTTATCACTACCATTGGCAGCGATTGCACCAACCACCATCACAATCAGTAGGTTGAAATGACAAAAGTGACAGCTTGATCATTTTTCCATTACCGGACACATATAAAAGCGCTCTGTTATTACGGTGGTTGTCTTTCCGAAATCGATGAAATCAACAGCAACATGAGAGAGTCAGGCGTAAAAAACGAATTACGCCAAGTTCAAAAGCGAATACTTGATCATCGTTCTGGACCAGAAAACAGGAAAAAAGCACGAGAAAGGGGAGTGAACCGTCGATTTTACTGACCGGATGAGCACCTCTCAGGTATAACTCTGTGGATAACCTGTATAAACACATTGATCATAGTTCTGATATTTCGTTGATCATACTTACAAAACACTAATGATCATGGTTCTGGGCCTTGTTTGATCATGCTTACAGAAGAATCATGATCACCACTCCGAAAGCACATTGATCATACTTCCGGATCGTGTAAAAAAATATATTTTTGTAATCAGTGAGTTATAGCAATTTTGTTACCCGGATCATAAGATCACATTATCAATTAGATCTTTAAAATCAAAAAGATCATTATTAAAAAGCCTCAATAAAAAAAGCTTTCTTTCTCAGTATTTTTTTATTATTCTTTCCGGAAAGATGGTCAATTTACGGCGAATGGCAAATGAAATCTATGGTTACACGTGATGAGAAATATGATGAAAAGATCCTGATCTCAGCTCCCCGATCACACAAAGACGGACACTTGTTTGCCATTCCCAACGCGCTTGTCGACTGGTTACCTCAATATCAACACTTCAAAGGGGTAACCCGAAGCATTATTGAATTGCTGAACCTGATCTCTTTACGTGGCCTGTCCAGTCAGGACGGCATAGTGTCAACCACGGAACTGGTGGAAGCCACTGAAGGTCAGCTTACCCGTGCAGCCATCCAGCAACGCTTACGTGCGGCTGTGAGTATTGGTTTATTCAACCAGCAACCGGTACGCTTCGAAGAAGGGCTGGCAGGCAAGACCATGCTGCATCACTTCATTAATCCTGCTCTTTTGGTTTCTCAGCTGGGCACTGCCAGCCTGCAGTCTGCTCAAAGTAAAGAACAAGAAAAACAAAAACGTTCTAAAGCTTTGGCACAGAACCAGGTCAATAAACGGTTATTGAACGAATATGGCCTGGGCACGCCGCCTATGATGCCCGACGAAGCCGATCAGATTGTTGTTTCACCCACCAGCTGGGCAGGGATTATTGATCAGGCACTGGCGCCGCCACGCACCAAGAAAAGCTATCAGAAATCTATGGTAGCAATATCTGGCACACGCGCAATTATTGAAACACGATCATCGAAAGCGATCATGACGGTAGACGACATGATGACGCTGTTCGCGCTGTTTACCCTGACGGTGCAGTATCATGATCATCATTTGTCAGATTACGAGCTGCAATCGCGGCACATGAGCAATAAAACACCGATTTACATCACAGATATTCTGGCATTGCGCGGGAAAAAAGACAGCGGCCCGGCCCGTGATTCGATCCGCGAAAGCATAGACAGGATCGAGTTTACCGATTTTCAGCTGCATGAACTGACTGGTCGCTGGTTAAGCGAGAACATGCCGGAAGGTTTTAAAAGTGATCGTTTTCGTTTTCTGGCCCGGACCATAACCGCGTCGGAAGAAGCACCGCAGGAAGGCGAAGATGGCGAAATCCGCATTAAACCGAATCTGTACATTCTGGTCTGGGAGCCTTCGTTTTTTGAAGAGCTGCTGACCAGGGATTATTTTTTCCTGTTCCCGCCAGAGATTCTTCGTCAGCATACTCTGGTCTTCCAGTTATATACCTTCTTCCGCAGCCGGATGTCGCGCCGTGGCCATGACAGCATGCTGCTGAGCGAGCTGAACCAGAAACTGGCCCGTAACATTGAATGGCGCCGTTTCTCTACCGATTTGATCCGCGAGCTGAAAAAGCTGGCTGAAGGTAAAGTGACGGAGTCGTTATTTGCCGTCAATCTGTGGGGCTATCACCTGACGATCAGCCCGGCAGAAGGCAAGGCATCGCGCTATCAGGATTATAATATTGAGATCAAATGCGATGCTGATGAAGTGATCCGTTTCTCCCGGGCCAAGATGCACAATGAAGGCAAGCGATCCATGGCCCCCACTATGCCCAACCCGCTGCGCAATGAGATCCTGCCCCGCCAGGAACTGGAGCAGTTGTCTGAGATCATTGACGGCGAGTTTGAACCGATCCAACGCAAAGAAGGGCGTCCCAAGGGCCGCTTGGGGCGACGGGTTAAATTGCGAAAGCACCTGGTCGAGATCAATGCGGATGAGTTAACCATAGTACTGTCGAAGTATACCTCTCAGGAGGCCTTGCAACGCAGTATCACTGCGCTGTCTGCTATGTCTGGTCATCCTGTCAGCGTGATTACTGAAGAGTGCCAGGCCTTTATGGACAAGCTTGACTGGCTGCGTGTCAGTGGTGAGGTGATGCCATACGAAATCCTGAGTAAAACGGTTGAGCTGTTTAACAGTCAGCATGATGAGCGCCATCTGTCGATAGAAAAGCTGATCTCAGGATTAGCCGTACGCCGTAAGGTCTGTAAGTTAGTGTACGAAGGACACATTAATGACCAGGTACTGACGGCGCTAGATGATATTGCCAGCGGCAGATAGGAAGCAAGATCAAAGATTTCAGTCAAATCTGAGTCAAATCAATATGTTTTGACATTACGATGACATTAGGTGCACAAAAAAAGCCAAAATGAATCTTGATATAACCTTTGTCCCTTTCGATGAGAAAGGTAACCCCTGGCAAGGATGGCGGGTCAGTTATCTTGTGAGTCTCTCGAAAATGCAATATGTGAGTTTGTTGCGAGCCCGTCCCGGCTCGCTTTTTTTTATCTGTTTTTCAGGTCACGGACTATGCCATGCCCCTGAGGACACGGCATAAATATTGAAGCTAAGGGATTTCACGGACCAGCCTTAGCATCCCTCCCCAGATATTGTAATCGTGATAACTGGCATTCCTTTTCTCCGGCCCACCCCAGGGATCATTATTCAGTGCTGTGAGCAGGGGAAGGTTCAGGTTGCTGAACGACACAAAGGCATAGCGCCCATCTGTGCCCCAGCTGTCGGTGAGATAATACAGCTCTGAGTAGCTCACAAACTTATGATAGAGCGGATCAAATTTACCAGCCTCTTTCAGGGTTTGCAGCTCTGCCAGTGTTTTAGACGGATAACTGAAGGCCGGATACAAGGCAGGCGAACACTGGTTATTGTAGATACTTAACAGTTCGTTCACATCAGGAGCTCGCCAGGGATGAGCGGTTTCACCCAGCCGGCTGTTCTCGTTACTCACGATCACCGCCTGTTTGGCCAGATGAGCATTGGCCTCTGCATCTTTGTCTATTATCTCAGGATCACCCTGACAACTGAGTTGATCCTCGCTGAGTTGCTGACCTAATGAGCAGAATTGCCACTGCAGCCCGGTTTGCTTGTCATTCACCACTTTGAGCGGACCTGCAGTAGTTGTCAGCACTGCCTGAGTAAAGCGCCCGGATGGCGGGGTGTAATTTGCGTTACAGGCCGTCTGAATATTGTCACTGGCCTGCGCGGCGCACGTTATTACTAGAGTCGCAATCAGTATGCTTATCGATTTCATCTTGATGTCCCTGTTGTTTATTGCGCGCTAAAGCCATCGCTGACCAGCATGATCATGTGCGGCTGCTGGTTTGGTGTCAGTGCATTCCCACGTTGCTTCAACGGCCTGACGGTGCGCGTCAGCGCTTCTGCAGTTAGCGGATGCTGATTGGCTGTCCAGAAACCGTGATAGATAGTTTCATGTCGGCTTTTATCTTGATCATCTTTCCAGTTGAAATAGGTGGTTTTTAATCCGCTGATATTCGGGAAGTAGCTTCTGTCCAGTGCGGTTGACTGATCGCCCTGCAGGTTCATGATCCCGTAAATTTCCTGCTGGCTGGGCAGTCGCCAGTTACTCAGTCCGCACAGCTTGCTTTCGTTGACTTTAGTCACCTGGTTAGCCGCACTGCACTGGGTACGATCTGAAGCCAGTTTTCCGGTGTCCGGGTTGTAACAGGTGCCGTTAAAAGGAATACTGCTGTCTTTGCCGTCAAAGGAAAAATAGTACAGATCATCGTGCAGGCTGGGGTGCTCAAGATCCGTCGCCGATTTGGTTTCCCAGATCAGGCCGGTATTAGCGTCAGCCACGCAACTGAATTTGAGCTGCTTCCAGGCAAGATCCTGACGTGGCAGGCGTTTTCCTTCTGTATCCAACTTGATATAACGAGCCCCCAACTCACCGTCCCGGTTACTGTTATAGGCCAGCCCGCTTAACGGATCGCACTGATTCTGGGTGTCGCGCCCACGGGTGCTGTCGTCACCGAGAATGCCTTGGGTGATCCGGGTATCATTGAGATGGATACGCCCCGGGGTGTATTGCAGCTCTGCACTCAGGCTGCCACCCGGTGTTCCGATACGAATGCGGTACGTCTGCCATTTATCCAGTCCGCTTACGGTTGCCCGGGTGCGGCTGGTTTGCTGGCGATTGGCGGCATCAGTGATGGCGGTAAAGGGCTTTGTATCCCAGCCGAGCGTATATTCACTCACGTAATCCTGTTCCTGCCAGTCAAGCGTAACCCAGTGCTGACCAGAGGTGCTGTCCACCCCCTGACCGATGATAGCAATGCCTGTGACCTGATCGTAGCTGACCAGCCCGCTGGATTGACAGATGGGGGACAGATGGCTGTTCGGGTACACTTGCACCCAGCGTCCTGGTGGCGGCTGATTGTCAAAGTAGGCTTGATCGGGGGTGGAATCGGCTAACAGGCTGGTGGCCGCTTTGAGGATGTGCGAGATATTGTTATCAGGGTGATTGATCAGCAACTGAGCCAGCCCCGCGTTTTCTCCCATCAGGGATTGCAGAATGTTCAGCTGAGGGATCTGATTACTGTTTGAGACAATACTGTACTCTGCCTGCATGTTAATACCGACCAGCCCCAGCAGATCCTGATAAAAACTTGCGCTTTCAATCAGATCTACGGGTTCACTGAACAGTGACTGCTTCGCCTGAAGGGCGGCGAAAGCGGCCAGAAGCTCAGTTTGCTGGCGCGGGAATGGCGTCATCAGCGCATCAATTTCCGCAATACTCAGCGGCTTCCAGTCGATAAATGAGCCGTAGCTGGCCAGAGTTGTCTTCTTTAGCAGCACTTCCTGAGCAGACGAAATGTACCCTATGTTGGTGCGGGCATACTCGCTGCTATCGAGGGTACCGTCCTGATTGGAATCAAGGGCTATCAGCTCACAAAGCGGCCCCAATACCGAGCGAAGCTCAACATTGGAACTGTGATCGGTAATCTGAAGGGTCAGTAAATCCTGAAGGTTGTCGTCTGTCATTTTACCTTCCCAGGACTCGCCGATGAAGCCGGGAGCACACTGGCTGAATCCGTCAGCGGTGTCATGGAGGCGAACGGTCAGGGTGTAATGCTGCTGACCCTTGACGTTTACTCTGTGGGTCTGACGGCCAGTGTCATCTGTCAGCATCAAGGGAATAACCCGGTGAGGACGCTCTGGTTTGTAATAATACTCACCCCGGGTGTCGTCATTGGGCTTGGCTCCAATGAGAACACTGACTCTGGCGTCTGTCAGCTCTGCCGGAAAAGCCCCGCTCAGGCGAAGTGTATAGACCGGATAGAAAGATTCCTGCCAGCGGTATGCTGCGCTCAGGGTGTTCAGGGTTTGCCCTGCAGTAAAACTGGCTTCCAACTGAGCTTCAGCTGTTGCCGGCAGTGTGATTTGACGTGTATCTGCCAATTGGCCATACAGCTCGCCCAGCGAGAGGTTTGGAGTGGCAGCTTTGGCGCCCACCAGCTGAGCGGTAAGCTGCGTTTGCGTTAATCCCAGCAGCGGCAGGGCTGAAACATCGCTGTCGGCAGGTTTAGCCTGCGTTTCTGAGAGCAGCTGTGCAAGGTCGCGCACGAAAGCCTGGTTAAGCGTGGCATGCGTGGCCATCTGCCGCTTGGCGGCTTCTCTGTCACTTTGACTGAGTGCGCTGCGTCCAAGCAGGTGCTGCGCGACAGCGTCAAAGGCAATACTGGCCGGAGAGAGGGCGAGCGGCAGCAATTCCTGATTATCGATCAGTTGATTATTATCACCATCAAGCAGTAACAGACTATCGATATTGGGCAGGGTGTGCCGGAAAACCATGCCGGGATTATCAATGTCTGTGGCCGTCAGGCTTAACGATGACTGACGTTGCCATTGCCGCAGCTGTAATTCGAACTGATAACTGCCGGTTTCAGCGGTGCGGGCCTTAACTTCAGATTTACCATCGCTCAGACTGACAGTGTACTGCTGGCCGCGATCCCCCAGAACAGCACCGGATAAAGTGATGGTGGTGACAGGTTCGGGCGCAGGATCCGGGGTCGGCGTCGGGTCTGGCGTTGGATCCGGAGTTGGCTTGGGTGCCGGATCCGGTGTGGGATCGGGCTGGACCGGCGGAGGCGGGCTGACTGTGCCTCCCGTGTCAGACCCTGAGTCAGGCTGATCCGGTAACAACGCAGAGGGTGACCCCGTCTGTCTTTCGCTACCGTCTCGCACCGGTTCGATATTGCAGCCGCTCAGTCCGGCAACCAGCGCTGCGCTGATCAATACCTTAAATCTATCTTTACTATGAATATTCACTTCAGTTGTTTTCCTTCCTTCTGGTGTTCCGGCTTGACTCAGCTATCAAAGACGCTGCCTATTTGGAGCTTTGTGTCACAAGTGACTCTATTTTTTTCTTTAGTTGCAGTTATTTAGCGATTTTTTACTTAATCGGCGGAGATACTATTGAAAGTGATGTTGATAATCAATATCATTCGCGTCTGTTTTTTTAACCTATTGATGGAGTGAATAATGAAAGTGTTTCCGGCCAAGTTAATTCAGCGGTATCTGAAAGATGAACAGGGGGCAACGGCGATTGAATACGGCATCCTGGCAGCAGGGCTGGCCGCCGGTATTCTGGCAATCTTTGGCTCAGACGGTGTTTTCGTTACCGCACTGAAGGCAAAGTTTGAGGCGATCATTAAAGATCTGAATATCGGTGAAAATGGCTGATACCGGCATAGTCGTCGCTCAGGGATTGGCGGCATTGATGTTCTCCTGGCTGGTGGTTACTGATGTGACTGAGCGCCGGATTCCCAATGTCACCATAGTTGTGCTGCTGATCCTGTCCGTGCTGCTGGTGCCTTTCAGCCTGATGAATGTGCTGGTTTCAATAGCCTGCCTGAGCCTCGGGCTGGCCGCATACGCAAAAGGGTGGCTGGGAGCCGGGGACAGCAAGCTGCTGGCAGTCTGCCTGTACGCCGCTCAGGACCACTGGCCGGAATGTCTGCTGGTAACGGCTTTGTCTGGCGGAGTGCTGAGTCTGGCGTATCTGGCACGAAACCGCTTGTTGCTGGCTTGGAAGCCGGCTTACCCAGCCGTACGCACTGTGCCTTACGGGGTTGCCATTACACTGGGAGCCTTGATGTCGACGCCTTTGATCCTCTTTCCATGACGGGCTGAATCAATCCCGGAGAGTTCTTATCATGAAAAAATTTCTGTTATTTGTCATAGCGTCAGGAGCGCTGCTGGCAGCCCTTGCTGTTGTCTGGGTGCAGCCAGCTGAGTCGTCTTCAGAGCAGGCACGGGCTGCGGAGGCCGATAACGCCACCGAACGAAACCGTGCCGAGCCGGTGCAAAACCGTGCCCGGATTCTGGTAGCGGCACATCCGCTGCAGGCGGGAGCTTTGCTGCGCGAGGAAGACTTGCGCTGGGCGGATTTGCCGTCATCCGATGAAGGGAACCTGCCGGGTCTGTTCCTGCAGGGATTTATTCAGTCTAAAAACCTGTCCGGCAGCCTGATCACCCGTTCACTGCAAACCGGGCAGATCTTGTCGGCAGAAGACGTGATACGCCCGGAGCAGAGCCATTATCTTTCCGCCATGATGGCGCCAGGCACCCGTGCCGTGACCCTGGCACTGACACCGGAAGCGGTCAGTCACGGCTTGCTGCGTCCGGGAAACCGGGTCGATGTCATTCTGACCAGCAATAACAGTAATGCGGGCAAGCTGGTGGGTGACGAAGCTGTATCCGGCCTGTCTGCCGAGCAGGTGCTGTCAGATATCAAGCTACTGGCTATTGAAGCGCAACTGATTGATCTCGGTCAGCGTGGCGCCTCTGCTAAAGGTCAGCAACAGTTTGATCTGGTGAATGTAACTTTCGAGTTGTTGCCCGAGGAAGCGGCCCGGCTGTTGCTGGCCAACAAACTTGGCGAACTGTCGCTGGTGCTTCGTGGTCGACGCCCTGCTCTCGACAGCATGGCGGCAACAGAGCAAGCCGTGGTTTGGGCCGAGCAGGTCTCGCAAAACCATAATCCGAAAGCCATTCCCACGCATGGGGTTCGTATTGCCTACGGTAAGCCGGCAAACGATTCCGATGCTGATAAAGCCGATAAATCCGGTTCCTCCAATTAAGGCCCGTGTGTCATGCGTTGTATCTCATTCATGTTATTTGCACTCCTGAGCACTGTTGCTCAGGCAGCTCAACCGTTAATGCTCAAACCCGATCAGTCCCGCCTGTTGCGCTTTGACCAGCCGGTGAAAGATGTGTTTATCGCCAACGGGAATGTGGCCAAATTGCACAGCCCGTCAGAGCAGCACCTGCTGGTACACGGCATAGCCGTGGGTAAAACAGATCTGGTGATCACTGGTCATCAGGGACAGACCCTGGGCCATTTTGACGTGCGTGTGGAGGCCGATCTTACCGCGCTGGAACAAGCGGCAAAGCGTGCCTATCCCGACACGCCATTAGACTTTCAATACACCTCCAAAGCGATAGTAGTTGCCGGCGAAGTGATCAGTGCCCAGCAGGCACACGATATTTTGTCTATGTCTGCCGGCTTTGCCAGAGGTCTGTTTGCGACCAACGGCCAGGAACCGCTTTCGCAGGGGCGTGAGCGTTCCACCAACGAGCGGCCGGAAGACGCTGTACCCGGCGGGGGCGAAGGCCAGTATCCTCATGTGGTCAATCGCTTGCGTCTGGCCGGTTCAGATCAGATCAACATCTCTGTCCGTATCATCGAAATGGAACGCTCCACCAGCGAACAGCTGGGGATGCGCTGGAGTGCAATAGGTAAATATCTGCAGTTGGGTGTGTCGCCGGGCAATCTGTATCCCACGCCGGCAGACAACAGTCTGATTGGCAGAGATACGGTCAAAATTGACGCCATTATTGATGCGTTAGTGCAGAACAACCTGGTGACTGTGCTGGCTGAACCCAATCTGACGGCCAAATCTGGTGAGGCGGCGACCTTTATGTCTGGCGGTGAGTTTCCGTTTCCTGTCGGTAACGGTGACGATGGCCCGGAAATCGAGTTCAAGAACTTTGGTATCTCACTGGGACTGACACCAACCCTGCTGAGCAATAAACGCATCAGTCTGACGGTCTCACCGGAAGTGTCCACTCTGAGCCGTGAAAACAGTGTCTCCATTGGCGGTGTCGTGGTACCGGGGATCGAAACCCGCCGCACCACCACCACGGTTGAGCTGGCCGATGGCCAGAGCTTTGCGCTGGCGGGTCTGGTACGCACTTACCGCGATCAGAATGTTGAAGCTTTGCCTGTGCTGGGAGAAATACCATTTCTGGCGCCGTTTTTCAGCAGTACCACTTACCAGGAAGGGGAAAGCGAGCTGGTGATTATAGCGACGGCCCGTCTGGTCGAGCCGACCAGTAACCCGCTTGAACTGGCCACACCGCTGGATTTCTACCGCCCGCCAAGCCGGTTTGAACGGCTTTTCTTCAGTGATTTTGGCGACATGCAAGCCCCTGCTGTACAGGGACAGGCAACGCTGTTCGGCCAGTACGGCTATAGCTACTGATTCTGGGATTTATTATGAAACTGAATGCAAGATCTTTGCTGCTGCCACTCACGGCTTTGGCGCTGACGGGCTGTGTCGATCGGCTGGACAACTGGAACGACAGCCAGAAGACGACTGAAAACTATCTGGAAACCGCCACTTATCGGGTGAATGCCGCGCAATTGCAACCCTCGTTGCAGGCTGCTCTGCGCCCGCTGGCTGAGCGGCTGGAAGACGGCATACTCAGGGTGACAATCACCGGTCCGGCTGAGCCGCGCCAATCACTTGAGTTATCGGTTGTATTGCAGCAGCAACTGGCGATGCCAACCCTGGTGGAGCATCATCCTGCCAACCAGTCCGGATACCAGGTTGCTCTGACGGTGACGTTGCAGCCGCATACCTGCCGTTATCAGCAGGGGCCGGCCGAGGTATCGATGAATACCTGTTTACTGAAACGCAATCAGTTCCGGGCTATGACAACCACAGCTCACTGGTTCGAAGGTGCGGAGTATGAAGTGACATCCAGCGCGCTCGATGTAGGGGCCGTGCAGCGTCTTTATGACGACAAGATCAAACATGCCAGCAGCCAGAGCACAACAGGGGAGTAAAGTCATGCGTAAACAACAGCAACTGGTGGCCTTTGTCCTCACTGACGCAAGCCGCCACAGCCTGAACTTAATCGGTGAGCAGCTCCCGGATGTGGTAATGACAGTCCGGGAGGGCGATATGCAGGCTGCCTGTGATTACTGCCTGAATCAAGGCGCACCCGATGTGCTTATCGTGGATGCCGGTGATTGTGGCAAGCTGGAGTCTGACCTATCCGGGCTGGCGCAGTGTTGCCCGCCAACGATGAAACTGGTAGTGCTTGGCCAGCGGCAGGATCTGAATGTCTACCGCCGTCTGATGCAGCTGGGAGTGAGCGATTACCATGCAACACCGCTGGATGCGGATGCCCTGCGCCTGAGTTTGCTGGCCATGGTGGATCGCCCTGCAACGGCGCCTCTGCGCCGCGGCCGAGTGATTGCTGTTGTGGGCTCAGGAGGCGGTGTCGGCACCAGTACCGTCGCGGCCAATCTGGCCTGGCTGCTGGCAGATGAACATCATCAGCACGTTGCGCTGGTTGATCTCAACACTTATCACAGCCAGCACCCCATTTTATTGGGGGTTGATTATGAGCATATCCAGCACTCAATTTTTACTGAGGCCGAGCGATTGGATGACACATTATTGAGCCATGCGGCCCATCAGGTCAGTGAACGCTTGCACCTGTTTTACAGCCAGGACGGGGTTCAGGACTCTCCTGCCCAATTGTCGCAGGAGGTTATCAGCAGTGTGGCTATGGTTGCCGGCCATTACAGCACTGTGGTGGTCGATGTGCCTGACCTGCGCGATCCGGCCTGGCGTGCATTGGCTGCGCAGGCCGATCTGTGCCTGATACTGCATGACAGCAGTCTCAGTGCAATGCGGCTGCTGAATAAATGGCAGTTCCGGCAGGCCAGCACGCATCAGCGTCGTCTGCTGGTGGCTAACCAGTGCCGGACGAAAACCAGCCGGGTACCTGAGGCCGAAATGGCGCAGGCGTCAGGATTACAAACCCTGATGACACTGCCGTTTGATGCCGCTGCTGTGGTGAAATCGGAGCAATCAGGTCAGCCAGTGGCCTGCGTGGGCGGTAAGCTGGCTAAACAGCTGAGAAAGCTGACTCAGACAGTGATCAGTGGCGGTGCTTCCATTGCCGTGAAACGGAGTGCGGCATAATGTTTGGTAAACATACCCCGCCAGCGCTTGCGATGCAGGAAGAGGAACTGCTGACGATGTCAGAGCAGGCCAGAGAAGCCTTCTATCAGCAGGTTGAACCGTCGGTGGCTGCCAAGCTGTCGCCTCAGGCGCTGGCGCTCAAGGTCAGCGATGCTTTGCACGTGATAGCCGCCAGAAAACTGTTGCCCTATAACAGTGGCGAGTTGGCACTGCTGACCAGACAAATGGTGGATGAGATGATCGGCATCGGGCCGATCCAGCCGCTGCTCGATGATCCGAGTGTCTCCGATATCCTGGTCAACGGTCCGCACAATGTGTATGTCGAGCGATATGGCAAGCTGGAGCGAACTAAGATCCGTTTTCACGACAAACAGCATGTTCTGAATGTGGCGCAGCGGATCGTCAACGCTGTGGGGCGTCGGGTGGATGAGTCGACGCCTATGGTGGATGCCCGGCTGGCCGACGGCAGCCGGGTAAACGTTATTGCCCCGCCGCTGGCACTGCACGGCACGACCATTTCTATCCGTAAATTTCCGGCCAGCCGCCTGACACTGGACGCACTGGTCACGAATCAGAGCCTGTCGCCGGCCATGGCTCAGTTTCTGGCCCTGGCCGCTAAAGGGCGATTTAACATTCTGGTATCGGGCGGAACCGGTTCGGGGAAAACCACGCTGCTCAATGCCCTCAGCCAGCATATTGGTGATGACGAGCGCATCCTGACCATTGAAGATGCTGCTGAGCTGTCGCTGGATCAGCCGCATTGGGTACCGCTGGAAACCCGCAATGAAAGTGCGGAAGGGAAAGGCGAGGTGACCATTCGTGCTCTGGTACGCAATGCGCTGCGGATGCGGCCGGACCGCATCATTCTTGGCGAGGTACGCGGGGCGGAAGCGTTCGATATGCTGCAGGCCATGAATACCGGCCATGATGGCTCCCTCTGTACCCTGCATGCCAATAACCCGCAAGATGCCATGATCCGCCTGTCGAATATGCTGCAGATGGGCGCAGAAAAGCTGTCAGAATCGATTATTCAGTCCCAGATTGTCAGTGCGGTCGATCTGGTGGTGCAACTTGAACGGATGCGGGACGGCAAGCGTCGGATCACGGCCATCAGCGAAGTGGCCGGGATCAGCAAGGGCGCGATTCAGATGAAGCCGATCTTCCGTTTTCGCTATCAGCATGTTGATCACTCTTGTATCCAGGGTGAGTTTGATGCCTGCGGGATGTCGGAGGCGCTGCTGGAAAAAGCCGCGCAGTCCGGGTTGGATCAGGCCATGAGCGTCTGCAGTCTGCCGCTTGTCCAGCAAGGAGAGGCAGTATGCTGAGTATTACAGTGCTGCTAAGCCTGCTGGTGGTGTCGGTGTGGCTGATGATCCTCGGCTTGTGGTGGCAGGCTTATCGTCAGCGGGAATGCTGGCAGCAACAGGCGCAGCGCTACAGCCAGTTTCGTGCACCCGCTCAGCAGGAAACGCGCACTTTGCCTGAATGGTATCTGACCATGGCGACCGTGCTGGGGGGGAAACGTGTGCAATTCTGGCAACGTGCCGTCCCCGCGGCTGTGGTGGCGATCACGCTGCTGCTGACGGTCAACGGCATGACCTGGTTTGTCGCATTGAGTCTTTCGCTGTCTGTGACCGCGCTTGGCGTCTGGGTTGTTTATCATCAGTTGCAGCAACAGGCATTGGATGCTTTTCGTGATCAGCTGCCGGAAGTGATCGACGGTATGATCCGGGCGGTGCGTGTGGGCGCACCAATGGCTGATACCTTTGCGGTGATCGCCGATCAGTACGGGGAAGCGGAGGATCAACGTGCCGTGGTATCCCGCCTGTTCGGGCAGATGCATGACGAGCTGCGTGTCGGCCAGCCGCTTACCGACGTGCTGGCCAAAGCGTCAGCCAGAATGCCGGTGGCAGAGTTTCGCTTCCTTACCGTAGTGCTGAGCTTGCAGCAGGAAACTGGTGGCCGGTTGTCTGAGGTACTGAATCAGCTTGGCGATACCCTGCGCGGACGTAAAGAACTGCAAGCCAGTGTGGCCAGTATTACGTCGGAATCGCGCAGCTCAGCCAAAGTGCTGGCGGCGCTACCGGTTCTTATCGTACTGGTGCTGTTCAGTGCCGGACGGGAACATTTCGATTATCTGATGATGACTGTGCAGGGCCAGATGGTGGTCGGCTATGTGATCGGCAGTATTTTGTTCGGGCTGATGCTCATCCGCCGCCTGACCCAGATAAAGGCTTAATTGTTATGCCCATTCCTTTGATTTCTTCTTCCCTGATACTGGCAATAGCGCTGCTTTGGCTGGTTGTCGTGTCATGTGCATTGCTCTGGTATCAACAGCGTCAGCATGCCCGTTGGGCTGTGCAGCGGGTACGCTATTGCATGGAAAACGTCTCGGAAAAAAGCGCTGAACGTCAGCACTGGCTGGCACGGATTGGCCGCCGCTATCCGGCGTCGGCGGCAGAGAAACAACGTCTGCTGAAAATGCTGGCTCAGGCCGGTATTGATAGTGACGATGGTGTCGCGAGAGTATGCGGGGCCAAATGTCTGAGCGGCATGGCGGCGGTCGTGGTGGCTCTGGTGTGGCGCTGGCAGGGCGAGTTGACGGCTATGTTGCTGATGGCATTGCTGTTTGCCTATGTGCTGGGGGCTAACCTGCCTGAGTACTGGCTGCGTCGCCGCTCTTTACGTGTCAGGGAGCAGCAACGCCGTGCTGTACCGGATGCCATTGATATGCTGGTGATCACAGTGGAAGCCGGGCTGTCACTGGATCGCGCGCTGGAGCGTGTCGGACGTTATCTGCAAGCGAGCGAACCCCGTCTTGCCGAGCAATTCCTGCGCACTCATGCCGAAGTACAGGTCATGGGCGATCCCGCGCAGTGCATGAAAAAACTGGCCTGGCGAACCGGCCTGCCTGAGCTGGAACGGCTGGCTTCAACGCTGGCAATGGCCCAGCGTTACGGGTCGCCGCTGGCCGATACCATGCGCACCATCAGCAAAGAAGCCCGTCAGATGCGCAAGATAGCGCTGGAAGAGCAGGCGGGCAAGTTGCCGGGACGTATCACCTTAATCCAAATGGGCTTTATCATGCTGCCACTGCTGGTGTTAATCATAGCCCCTACCCTGAATCTGCTGATTGAAAGCCTGAGTGAATAACAGGAACACTTTGATGAATACGACTACTTCTGCTCAGTTGTTACTGCGCAACAGCCGCTATGTCTGGATTGCACTTGCCGCTCTGGCTCTGAGTGCCTGCAGTCGTCACGCCGATACCGTCAGCACCAAGGCTCAGACCAATGCCATGGTTGTGGCGCAAACCGCTTTCGACTCGCATCAGTATGTCAAAGCGGAAACCCTTTACCGGAAGATGCTGGATACGTCTGCGCCCTCCGGTGAGAGGGGGCAGCAAAACCCGCGGGCTACTCCTTTCTTTCAGCAAGCCCTGCTGATGCTGGCACGCAGTCAGTACCAGCAGGACAAGAAACAGGCGGCCAGAGATACGCTGCAGCAACTGCTGGAGATGCAAGGAGAACTCGCCCCGGAGGCTGCCTATTATCTCGGAAAATTCAGCCTGGATGATGGCAGGGTAGAACGGGCACAGGCTGCGTACCACCAGGGGCTGGCATTACAAGGCTTGACTGCGATTCAGGAAGCCAAATTACGCAACGGCCTGGGCGTTGTGCTGTTAAATCAGAACAGTTACGTGCAGGGACGAGCCGCTTTCTCGCGGGCTGTGACGCTGGCTCCCGACGATGCATACTATCGCGCCAATCTGGCGCTGGGCTGGTTAATGGATGGCGAGGTGCGCACGGCAAGGGAGGTCTTCGCCCCGTTGCTGCACTATCAGCAGTTGCCCCCTCGGGTGGAGATGAACTATGCCCTGTTATTGCTGGCGGAAGGGCAGGAGCAACAGGCCAGGCTGATCCTGTCCCGCTTCATGTCGCCGACTCAGGTTGATCACGATATACGCAGGCTGTCAGCCCGTTTTGAGCAGATACAGCTACTTCCGCTTCAAGGTCAGTCCTGATGCATCAACCGGTTCAGACTTCCTGTCGCCAGCGGGGCGTGGTCAGCGTGGAAATGGCCTTTTTGCTGCCTGTCTTTATCGGGTTGTTGCTGCTGTTTGCAGACGTGGTGCGAGTGCACTGGCAATACAGCACCCTGGAGCATGCCATGCGACGAGTATTGCGCGAACACATGGTCGACAGCGTTCGGGGAGGGCTGCCCAGCGCGACAGTGCTGAAACAAGATATTCAGGCCAGCCTGATAGGTAAACCGGATTTCAGTCTGTCCGTCACCCGTTATGGTTCGCTGGCCGAGATGCTGCAGGCAGACGGCGGGCTGGCACCAGACGAGGCGATCCCTCTGGCGCCGTCTGATCCTGTATTGCGGGTGACAGCTGTACTAAAGCCGGCCATGACTGTGTATCCCCTGTTTTTTGCCAAAGCGCGGACCCTGGAATACCGAACGACCTTGATCATGCTTTCAGACAGGATGCCAGAATGAGCCGACGTGACTTTTCTTTAACCGGTTCGGGTTTCCCGGCCAAACAGCGCGGTGCGGCCAGTGTTGAAGCCGTGTTTGTCTTCGGCTTTCTGGTGCTGTTCATCCTGTCCTGCTCTGACTTACTCAGTGTGCTGCGTTTGCAGCAGCGGCTGGATAATCTCGCATATAACCTGACGCAGATGGTCAGCATGACAGCATTTACCCCCAACACTGACGCGGACAATCCCTTTACCTTCTATGGCCGGTATGCAGAACAACAGGTAACAGCACTGACAGGCAAACAGCTATCCGGCAGCCAGTACGGTTTGGCTATCGGCTGGCGAAACCTGGCGACAGGTGAGGAGGTCAGTGTGGTCAAAGAAGGGTTGTGTACAGAAGTCAGCGACTGGCCAACTCTGACCCGGGGCATATTCGTTCGGGTCTCCTTGTGCCTGAAAACCGGCGAAGTGGCCTCCGGCAGCTGGCTGAACGAATGGCTCACCGGGACAAACTTGCGTGCCGGTTATGTACAGGAGATACAATGACAGTCTATGTATATCGTCAGAAAGGTGCCTTCTCTGCCGGTTTTATCCTGATGTTGATCGGCGCCGTGGGATTTCTCGTCACCGTCAGCACCATCATTCGTGCTTATCATGACCATGACAGATTGAGCGGTGTGGCGGATATTGCCTTGCTGTCGGCCTCGGACAGTGATGATCCATCCCGGGATGTGGCAGCCCTGCTCACATCAAACCGCATCGATGCCAGCGCACAGATTCAGTCAGGTGAGAACGGGGCCAGCCTCCGGCTGACAGGCAGCAGTCAGGACATTCCTATCGGGGTTAAAGCTGCGTCGCGGATTGTGCAGAGCACGGTAGAAATTGCCGTAGTGGTGGATGTGTCGGATTCGATGAAAGGAGAGCCGCTCAATCAGGTCAAGAAAGGACTGGTGGATTTTGCTGATGTGCTTTTTGCCAAAGAAAGGCGCAATGATAACCGAGTGATCAGCCTGATCCCGGCCAGCGGCTTGGTGAACATTGGGCCGTATCCTCAGTTTTTCGAGCCGTCCAGTTTGCAGCCGCCCTTCAACCTGCAAACCCTGTTTAAAGAGAAGAACTGGCACAGCTTTTTGCACCCTTCCGTACCGGGACGGGACAGGCAGGCGTTTTGCGCCAGATTGGCGGAGGACAGCAGTGGGTTAACACAATCGCGTGAAGTCTCGTCGCGCTGGGTTCGGCAGCTGGAACTTGCGCCGTCCCGCGGTCAGCAGATTGAGCTGTTTCATACCACGCAGCGTCCAGCCGGCAGCCGCTATGCCGATGGCACAGCGCTGAAAGCTTTTTATCCGTCAGATAACCCGGAACATGCTTATCGTGAAAATGCCCTGGCTTCGCTGGGCCTGTTTGACTCGCTGGACTGCGGTGTCAGTCCAATTATGGCGATGGCAAAAACGCAGCATGAGTACCAGCAAGGCATAGAGCAGCTTTATCCGGGCAATAATACCAACACCGCAGAAGGGGTGCTCTGGGCATGGCGACTACTCTCGCCCCAGTGGCAGGGACTGTGGCGGGAAGCCATGGCCGATCTGCCGCGTAGCTATGAAATGCCGAATAATGTCAAAGTCATGGTGCTGCTGTCTGATGGCGAGCACAGGGTCAACCCTGCGATACGCGACAGAAAACAGGTGGCGATATGCCGTGAAATGAAAAAGCAGGGTATCCAGGTGTTCAGTATCGGCTATGGCAACAATGCCCAGATTGTGCGCCAGTGTGCCAGTCCCGATGGCTTCTATACCGCGAATGAACGCAATATACGCACGGTTTTTAGCGTGATTGCCAATACCATCAATGACATTTCATTGGTGAAATAAAAAGCGTTATAACCGTCACAGACCGGTTTTACACTGTAAACCGGGTCTGTGACTTCTCTGCGTCCCACTTCCGCCACCTTTCATCGCCATTGACAACACGTCAAAAAATCGCTGCTGGCTATACTTAACTGGAATCGACATATCATTGCTGTTTTGCCTTTGTTCACAGGAGCACATGGATGAAAGTCACCCTGATAGTCGGCACTGTCTTACTGCTGGCTCTGGTTCTTGGTATTGGTTATACCGAATACCAGCGACGTGCTCAGACACTGGTGAAGCAGTCACGCCCTGTGCCCAATGTGGTGGTTCAGCCGGTAGTGCGGCAAAACGTTGCCCGTCTTGTCGAAGCCCTTGGCACGGTGAAATCGCGCGAGTCAGTACAGATCACCGCAAAAGTGACGGAAAAAGTCGATCGTATCCATTTTGAAGACGGTCAGCAGGTGAGGGCGGGGGAGTTACTGCTCACGCTGACCTCGGGTGAACAACAAGCCAAAGTCAGGGCGGCACAGGCCAATCTGGACGAACAAAGGCGGGAATACAAACGCATTGAAGGTCTGGTTCGCCGCAACACTGTGGCGCGTTCTGAGCTGGATAAACTGCGGACGGGGATTGAAGTGGCCAGAGCCATCCTGGCTCAGAATCAGGCTGAGCTGGAAGCCAGAACCCTGCTGGCACCTTTTTCCGGTGTGCTGGGGTTTCGCCAGATCAGCCAGGGTGCGTTGGTGACGCCTGGTATGGTGGTCACCACCCTGGATGCCCTGGATACGGTTAAACTGGATTTTTCTGTGCCTGAACGGTTTCTCGGCCAGATTGAGCCTGGTGCTCAGGTGGAAGGAAGCGTCGCCGCTTTTCCCGATCAGGTTTTTTCCGGCAGGGTTTCCACGGTCAACAGCCGGGTCGACCCTCAGACGCGGGCCGTTGAGGTGCGGGCCAGAGTCGACAATCCACAATTGCTGTTACGGCCCGGTATGCTGATGACACTGGCGCTGACATTAGAATCCCGTGCCGGGCTGGTGGTTCCTGAAGAAGCGGTGATCCCGCGTCAGGCGGAACATTTTCTGATGGTCGTCAACGGCGAGAACGTGGTTGAACAGCGGCTGGTTGAGCTGGGTTTTCGCAGTCGCGGTGAAGTGGAAATTCTCAGCGGTGTGCAGCAAGGCGAGCAGGTGATCACCCGGGGGATGGATAAAGTCCGGCCGGGACAGACAGTGACCACTCAGCCTGTGGAGCATTTCACCTTCCGGGAGGCCGCCCATGTTTCTGACTGATCTGGCGGTCCGGCGGCCAGTCTTTGGCTCAGTGATCAGTTTGCTCTTGATTACTTTCGGGCTGGTGGCCTATGAAAGGCTGCCGCTGCGCGAGTATCCGGATATCGATCCGCCGATTGTTACTATTTCAACCAACTACCGGGGGGCATCGGCAGCCATTGTGGAAAGCCGGATCACCCAGATTGTCGAGGATCGGGTGTCTGGCATTGAGGGGATCCGCAATATCAGCTCCACCAGCAGTGACGGCCGGTCGGATGTGACGCTGGAATTTGGCATCGGGCGCGATATCGACGCCGCCGCGAACGATGTGCGTGACCGTATTTCCGGTATCCTCAATAATTTGCCGGACGAAGCGGACCCGCCTGAAGTGCAGAAGGCGGAGGGCAACTCCGAAGTGATCATGTGGCTCAATCTGGTCTCAGACCGGATGGATACCCTTGAGCTGACGGATTACGCCAACCGCTATCTGGTCGATCGCTTCTCTGTGCTGGACGGTGTGGCGGCGGTGCGTATCGGAGGCGGTAAAGAATATGCGATGCGGATATGGATAGACAGGCAAAAACTGGCTGCCCGAAGGCTGACGGTGTCCGATGTGGAAAACGCACTCAGGGCCGACAATGTTGAGCTGCCGGCCGGATCGATCGAATCGGAAAACCGCCAGTTTTCTATCCGCACTCAGCGCAGTTTTCTTGTTCCCGCGGATTTCTCCCGCCTGGTGATAGGTATAGGTGAAGACGGCTATCTGATCCGCCTGGCGGATGTGGCAAGTGTGGAACTGGCGGCGGAAGAAGAAAAAATCATGTTTCGCGGCAATACGCAGGACATGATAGGACTGGGGATTAACCGGCAATCGACCGCCAATACGCTGGAAGTGGCTCAGGCGGTGAACGCGCTGGTCGCCCAGCTCAATCCGACCCTGCCTGACGGTATGGAAATCAAAGAATCCTATGACTCCTCGGTGTTTATTCAGGCATCAATCGATGAGGTCTATAAAACCCTCTTTATTGCCCTGATCCTGGTCATCATCACGATTTACCTGTTCCTCGGCAGTGTTCGCGCCATGCTGATCCCGGCACTGACTGTGCCTGTGTCTTTGATCGGGGCCTTCATTATTCTCTACGCCCTGGGCTATACCATCAACCTGCTCACCCTGCTGGCGCTGATCCTGGCCATCGGGATAGTCGTCGATGATGCCATTGTGATGCTGGAGAATATTCACCGCCGTATCGAACTGGGCGAATCGCCGCTGAAAGCCGCTTTTCTGGGGGCGAGGCAGGTCAGTTTTGCCATTGTTGCCACCACAGTGGTGCTGATTTCCGTGTTCCTGCCGATTGGTTTTCTTGAGGGCGATCTGGGCAAATTATTCCGGGAATTCTCGGTCGCCATGAGTACCGCGGTGATCCTGTCTTCACTGGTCGCACTGACGCTGACGCCTATGATGGGGTCAAAAATTATGCAGCAGGTCGAGAGTGAACCCTGGCTGGTGCGTAAAGTCAGTGCTGTGCTGGGGGCGGTGACGGATTTTTACCGCGCATCGCTGATGAACTGGCTGCGCCGGCCTTATCTGATCATTGGCATTCTGGTGGTGATGCTGTGCGGCAGCGTCTGGCTGGCGACCCGTATCCCGACGGAATTTGCGCCCCGGGAAGACAGAGGTGCCATGTTCATTCTGATCAATGGCCCTCAGGGCGCCAGTTTTGAATACATGCAGCCCTACATGAATGAGATTGAGCACAGGCTGATGCCAATGGTTGAGAGCGGGGAAATCATGCGCTTGCTGGTTAGGGCGCCGCGGGGCTGGGGCCAGCTGGAAGATTTCTCCAACGGTTTTGCCATTGTGGTGCTGGAAGACTGGGATGAGCGGCGCAATGCGTTTGTGATCATTCGAGATATTCAGCAGCGCCTGAGTGATCTTGCCGGGGTGTCGGCATTCGCTGTGATGCGCCAGCCGTTCGGGCGCGGAGTTAACAAACCGGTGCAGTTCGTGATTGGTGGCGGCACCTATGAGCAGCTTGCCCAGTGGCGTGACATTATCATGGAGCAGGCCGCGAATAACCCCGGACTGGAAGGCCTGGATCATGACTACAAAGAAACCAAGCCTTTGCTTGGGGTGGATATTAACATCGAGCGGGCAGGGGACTTAGGCGTTTCAGTGACGGAAATCGGGCAGACGCTGGAATCTATGCTGGGCTCCCGGGTCGTGACCCGCTACGAATGGCGCGGGGAAGAATACGATGTGCTGATCGAAGGCCAGCCGGCGCGACAGAATACCCCGCAGGATCTTAGCAATCTGTACGTGCGTTCACGGCATAATGGTGAACTGATCCCCTTATCGAACCTGGTAACTGTGTCTGAATATGCCGATGCGCCGACCCTGAACCGGTTCAACCGGATCCGCGCGGTCACCATAGAGGCTAATCTTGCTGATAATTACACTTTAGGAGAAGCATTAACCTATCTGAACGGACTGGTCAGGCAATATTTACCTGCTGATGCGGTGGTGAACTATAAAGGCCCGTCGCAGGATTTTCAGACCGCCAGCCATTCAATTCTCTTTGTGTTCGCCCTCGCGCTGGCGGTGGTGTTTCTGGTGCTGGCGGCCCAGTTCGAAAGCTATATTCACCCGCTGGTGATCATGCTGACCGTGCCGCTGGCAACCTTCGGTGCCTTGCTGGGACTGTACTTTACCGGTCAGACCCTCAACATTTATTCGCAGATAGGCATCATTATGCTGGTGGGACTGGCGGCGAAAAACGGGATATTGATTGTCGAGTTTGCCAATCAGTTGCGCGATCAGGGCAAAGCCTATCAAGACGCAGTCATTGATGCGGCCTGTGCCCGCCTGCGTCCGATTTTGATGACAGCCATCACCACGGCTGCCGGTGCGGTTCCTTTGATCCTGGCGACCGGCGCCGGGGCAGAAACAAGGCTGGTGATCGGGATAGTGGTGTTGTGCGGCATCAGTGTTGCGACCTGCTTTACCTTACTGGTGATCCCTGTGGTGTACCATCTGCTGGCCCGCCACACCAACAGCCCGGAATTTGTTACCCGCCAGCTGGAGAAAGAGCTGGCGCAGGACAATACTGTGCTGTTGAAAAAGAAACGGCTGGGGTGAGCTGGCATAGCAGCTTGTGGTAATGAATAACATCAGAGGCACAGCGGGCAACAAAAACTCACAATGCAGCCATAGCTTCGCTGCATTGTGAGTTAAACGTACATAAACAGTGGCGCTACTCAGATGCCATCTTGTCCGGTCCACGACCAGCCAGGGTAAAGCACGCCATTCACTGTGGCATTGTTGCCTGAAATGATCGAATGGGGTTTATCAACCGCTTTCCAATTGTCCGCTGTTGAATGCTCTAATTCAAAGACCACATTGCCCCAAAGATCATACGGGCCGGTGATTGAGGAATTGCGATAGGCGCCAAACAGGGTTTGTCCTCCCATCATCAAATGTGCCACTGAGCTTTGTCTGTTGATATCTACCGCCGCTTTACTCCAGATCATCAGCACGTTTATCTGGGTGCCATTGTCGCCCAGAAAATAGCCGTTGCCTGACACTTGTACCGAATTAAACTGGTTGGCCGCGCTGGACTGGGCGGAGGACGTGTCGCTGACATTGAGGGTATGTAACTGGTTACTGTCCTTAAAATCGGCAAATGAATTGCCCGCGACCCGGATCGCATTGCCTGTCATATTGGTCACGGTCAGGCTGCTGCTTTCACTGACGGTAAATTGTTCCAGCGGGGTGTCTGTCGTACTGGTGGCATCCGTGGTGACATTATCCAGTGTCACACTGCTGTTGGCCTTAGCCAGCACGGCAGGTACATCGACGGGCACTGAAATGTGGACATCTCGCAGCGTGACGGCAGCAGACTGAATGATAATGGCAGCACTGGGCTGCACCTGCTGATCCAGCACGATAGCACCGCCGTGGGCGCCGTCGCTGGTGATCTCAATCCCGCTCTGGTCGATGAGCAGCGGGCCCTGGCAGTGGCCAGTGATAGTTATTTTGATCGGACCGGAAAGCCAGATTCTGTTTTCGAGAGCACTTTTCAATGCATGGGGTCTGCGGTGGCAATTGATTGACAGCTGCTTGGTTTTCTTGCTGTTTAGCCTGCTGTCTGCACTGTGGTTGCTTTGTGTGGAGGCTGGCATTGCTTCCGCAGCAAGCTGTTTTGCATGAAGACTGGGTGAAACCATGACGGACGCGATGAAGGCCGAACTAAACAGAGAATAGGCGAAACCTTTCACGAGCCGCGGTCTTGATATAAACATAAAAATCCTTTTTCCTGTGGGATGAAGACGCTGGTGGTTAATGAATCTGGTTAATGAGTCTGGTGAATAAATCCACCTATGTATAAAACACCATTTTTATACGTGGGCGTGCATATGTTAATGGCTGTGAAAGGTTTTTCTGTTGCTAGGAAACGATTTTAAGATCGGCGCAATACAATTTTGTCGACCGGATGGTGCAGATAACCGGGAGTTTGTGGGAGATGCGGTTATTTGCTGTTTTCACCGTTTCACCCGGTATGTCGGGATTCACCCATACAGCAAACGGAAAGTCGGGCACTTTTCGGATATTTATCAGTCCAACACCTCATCAGCGGCCCTGAAAGGTTTTGTTGCTGAATATTTGGCGAAGTCGGGCCGTATTGAGATGGCTCAGTATCAGGAGAAGGTATGAATACAAAGCGACTCTTGTCTATTGCGATTAGTTTGGCTCTGGCGGGTGCGCTGGCAGGCTGTGATAAACCCGCTTCCGAAAGCGACATGTCATCAAATGCTGCACCTGCTCAGACGCAGGTGGCCGATCAGCAGACGACAGCCTATGTAGACACAGAACACAATGCGCGTAATTCGCTGGACTGGAATGGCACTTATGTCGGTACGATTCCCTGTGCAGACTGTGAAGGTATTGAAACTGTCCTTGTTCTGGATCCGCAGGGGACATTTGAACTGACTGAAACCTATCTGGGCAAAGATGGTGAGCAGTTTTCCGATCGGGGAAAATTTAGCTGGAATGACGCAGGGAATACCATCACGTTAACCAATGACAGCGGTGAAGGCATTCAGTTTTTTGTCGGAGAGAACCAGTTGTTTCGATTGGATCGTCAGGGCCAGCGTATTACCGGCAGCTTGGCTGATATGTATGTGCTGACTAAACAACACAGCCAGTGATAACCGCGGCGGCGGTGTTTTATCGCCTGCCTGGTGTTTGCCGCTGGATCTTTGTCTCTTAAACCGCCCTTCACGTTGCTGTTTCTTCAGACAGTCAGGCAGATAAGCAAACCTGGCTGTCTGATTTCCCGTCAGAGAAATTTACACCCTGTGTCCAGATCTCCTCTTATCGTGTCAGTGTTTTTTACATTGCAATATTGATGCTGAAAAAACCTGCTGCTTTTCATTGGCTTATGTTTTGGCATGTAAGCTGCAATAGCTTGTGCGAACACAAAAACACGAACATAAATCAACACGGCATAACACAAGTAGGGAGCAAGATGATGAAATCGCTTATAAAGACAGGGGTAGCAGCCCTTGCACTGCTGGGTGGTTCGATGAGTGTGTCGGCGGCACAAATCGACTTCACGGACGGTGCTTATTCAAGCCTGAATGGAAATCAAACCAGTACTGTTGGCGGAATAACGTTTTCTTCGTACCGTTATTATGTCCCCGGGTTGTTTCAGGATGGCATTATCACTGGCGATCAGTCACTGGTTAATTTGTCACACAGCGGGCAAGGTATCGGCGTCAATAGTATTTCTGACGGTGGCCTGATCGACAACACGTTGTTGCTTGGCGATGATAACTTCAAAGTGGATGGTCATGAGTTTCTGGTGCTGAGCTTTGATCAGCCTTCGACAGTAGAAGGTTTATATCTGAACAACCTGAATCTGCTGGAATCGGCGACAGCTTATCTGATTGACGATGGTTTCCCGGAATTTGAACTGAACATCAATACCAATTTACTGGGGATTGATGATTTATTGACGGCTCTGACGCCAAACGAGCTGAATTTCCAGGGCAATTACTGGGATCTGGATGGCGAAGACAATGTCAGACATATTATTCTGTCGGGCGTATTGCTGTCAGATTTTTATCTGGCCGGTATTGATTACATGACTTCCGGCGGACCAGGAAATCCGATTCCAGAACCCGCCAGTTTACTGTTGCTGATGACAGGCTTAGGGCTGCTGGGCTGGCGTTCGCGCCGCAAAGGGGCTGGGCAGCAAGCGCCGTTACTGGCGTAAACCGGGTTCAACACTACCTTTTCATATCTGTGAAATGCTTTGATGTTCCGGCGAAGTATGATACTCGCCGGATTTTTTTCTGTAATCGACGCAAGGAGTTGCAGCGATATCACGAAATACCCAACAAAGAAGTGCCACATGAAAGGGAAATTTGCCTAAAATGTAAGTGTCATTTTCACGTAAATGTGATCGTGTTAACTAATAAGTTTGTAGCAGAGCCAGAACATCAAAAGGCCGCATTACAACAAAACAGCACTAAACAATCACATATTTTCCCGAGTTGGCGATGGACGTGACGGTGATAATTTGGGACGAGGTAATCCATTTATGAGCCATTCTGCGCAGGGTAGGGCTGGTCGTGAGGCTAGCTTGCAATCGCTATTTCATTCAATGTTCCTGAAGCGAACCTTGATCAAACTCGCTGTCTTTGCAGCCATCTGGCTGCTGTTAGCCAGTCAGTTTCAGTTGTTCGAACGCTTTACGCTTTGGGTTGGGCAATATCATCAATTCGGACTGGGCGCTTTCATCTCGCTGATGTTCGTTTTGCCTTTCGCTCTCGTAGCACTGAGCTGGCGACGGCTCAGTCAGATGAATCTCATGCTGAAAGCCGGTGAACGCGACAAAGCCGCCATGTACAAACTGGCAATGCATGATTCTTTGACCGCACTGCCGAACCGGCTTTATTTTTCACAGCAGCTTGAGACAGCCCTTCAGCATGCCGGCGATAACGATGCCTGTGTCGCTGTGTTAATGATGGATTTGAATAAGTTCAAGCAGATCAATGATGCTTATGGCCACATTGTGGGTGATGAGTTGCTGGTGGCAACGGCCGGGCGTCTGAAGCATTTGCTGCGCATGCATGACACCATTGCCAGACTGGGCGGGGATGAATTTGCACTGATCCATGTTGGCGGACAAGAGCCGGATGAAGCCTCGGCCCTGGCGTCCCGCATTATTAAAGCGATGTCTGAACCCTACCATATTCGCGGCCAGCAGATATTGGCGGGAGTGAGTATAGGTATCGCCATGTCCAATCATGATATTGAACCTGTCGATTTGCTGCGGGCCGCAGATACAGCCATGTACCGCGCCAAGATGGATGGCGGCTCGACGTTTTGCTTCTTTGATACCCGAATGGACGAGCAGTTAAAACAAAGGCAATTGCTGGAAAGAGACTTACGCAAAGCCATGGCGCAAGACTTGCTCGAACCTTATTATCAGCCGGTGTTTGATCTGAAAAACAGCCAGCTGCAAGGATTCGAAGCTTTACTGCGCTGGCGCCATCAGCGCGAAGGTATGGTGTCTTCGCAGGAATTCATGCCTGTTGCCGAGGATGCCGGGTTGATTCAGGCGCTGGGTGACTGGGTGCTGAAGCAGGCCTGTATGGCCGCGAGGGACTGGCCGGAAGAAATGAGTGTATCAGTCAATATTTCTGCTCAGCAGCTGAAACCGGACACTTTCAGCCAGACTGTTCTGGAAGCGCTGCAGGAATCCGGGCTGGAGCCAGAACGCCTTGAAATAGAACTGACCGCAAAAACCGTACAGCAGGACCCACCGAAAGTGCGGGCCATGATGCATGATCTGAAGCATATAGGTGTCAGCCTGGTACTGGATGATTTCGGTAACGGGAATGCCTGCCTGACTATATTGCGCGATTTCCCTTTCGATAAAGTAAAAATTGCCCGTGCCTGTGTAGGCACCCTGCCAGGCTCTGACGCTAACAAGGCGCTCATTCAATCTGTTGTGGGCATGAGCGGGAGTTTGGGCGTTCGGGTGGCCGTGGTCGGAATTGAGGATGACGTTCAGCTCTCGACAGTAAAATCACTGGGCTGTCAGTTCGGTCAGGGCTTCCTGTTAGGGCACCCGCTCAGCAGGCATGCGGCCGGGCGTTTGCTGGTGGGTTTACCGGATAAAGCGGTGGGCAGCTAAATCCGGCGGATGTGCTGTTTGTGCTACCGGGCCCGGATTTGCTTTTGTCTGTACTGCTCTGGTGTGCATTGCGCATGCCGTTTGAACAGGTTAATGAAAGGCGAAGCCTGATGATAACCTAAGGTCAGTGCAATTTCTTTTACAGATAAACCTTTCCTCAGTAAATGCAAAGAGTAGATAAATTTTCTCCTTTGCCGCCATTCAATGAAACTCATACCGAGCGTATCCTGGCAATGCCGGGCCAGAGTACGCTCAGAGGTATGCAGCTTTTCTGCCCACATCGCCAAGGTTGTGCCGTCGGTTGGATTTTTTTCCAGTGTACGCAGTATAGGCTGCAGGAGCTTGTCTTCACTGCTGGGCAGAAACTGGTCATGGATACGGGTATGCCTGAGCTGATCCAGCAATACGTCGATCAGACGCTTATCTTCAGCGGTTTCCGCGACCTGTAGCTGGCGGTCACGCAGATCATTGACTATCGCTTCTATGATAGGGTTGACTTCCAGCAGACAGGGGAAGCCCGGCAGCGATGTAGCCAGCGGTTGAATCAGGTTCATTGAACAGTAATTCATGCTACGGCGCATGTAACTTTCGTGCTCTATACCGGGCGGTATCCATATCGCGTACTGCGACGGTGATAAAAAGCGTTTCCCTTCAGCGTTCAGCTCCAGAATACCGCCACTGATTAACTGTAACTGCCCCCAGGGATGGCTGTGCTTGGGGGTGGTTGTATGGGGGAGAAATGCCTGATGGCCGAAAAACACCTCGCCGGGCGGGTTGTTATCGTCAAACAGCGGGCGATAGACGTTTTTCATGGCGCGATCCTTTCATAAAAGCTGTCACAAGAGTAATTCTGATCGGCTGCTGTTGGCAAGGGGCTGAAGCCAGCCGCCATACATGCTATCCTTCGCCGCTTTGTTCAAAGCTAATCGTTTAAAACTCAATAATCATCCGTGTTGGTAAGTGTTTACTATCAGAGCTGATGATTATGAAGTTTGGTATGACGGATAATGGAAAATCATGAATTTTAACCGCATCGTTTGTTTTGATCTTGAAATGTGTTGCTGGAATGAAGAAGGTATCGCTCGCACTGGCGAAATCATTGAGATTGGCGTGGCTGAACTGAACCTTGAAAAGGGCACGATTTCACGTCGGGCGCAATACTATGTTAAGCCGGAAAACGACGAAATATCCCCGTTTTGTACTGAGCTTACGGGTATAAAGCCAGAAGTTGTCGCGCAAAATGGTAAGCCCCTGGCCAGTATTCTGACTGCGATAGAGCAAAAATTCGGTGGCCGCCATAAAATTTATGCGGCGTGGGGGCGGGACGATGCCATCCTGCGTGCCGAGTGCAAAACAAAAGATCTGAACGTGCCTTTCAGGGAATACCTGAACCTGGCAACCCTGTTTAAACTGCAGCCACACGTTAAAAACAAGCGCATCGGGTTACGGGCCGCCATGAGCATGAGCGGACTGGAGTGGGAAGGCCGTCAGCATTCAGGCTATGTTGATGCTTATAATCTGGCCCGGTTAGCACGTGTGATGCTCTGCCCGTCTGACTAAGGGCCGCCGGTAAGCTGACGCTAACCGCTATAACACAGGGAACAGTTTGTGCTGATCTGTTGCCTGTGTTTTTCTCCCTCTCTTTTCTTTCTCCTCTCATTTCCTTTCATTGTTTACTGTCTCCCGGATCGGCAACAGGACAAAATAGTGCTTTGTGGATTATTTTGACTTCCTGCCCTGACGAGCTTAAATCAAATAAGTACCCGGTATCTTTTTCGGAAGAAGGGAAGCGCCTATGCCAGCCAGTCACAACCGTCGGAGCTTTGCACCAAACGCCGCACGAAACACAGTGCCAAACTTACTGGTGACTCTGGTGTCTGGCATCGTGTTGGTGGGAGTGCTGCTATTTCTGACCCGTGATGTCTTCTCTCAACTGATTTTTCTCAGCCAGTCAGAAAATCCAATGCGTAATGTGGCGATATTTGCTGTTATCTGGCTGATAGCCATTGCATCGCTGAAAGCGGTGTTAACGGCCAGACGAACAGCTGTGCATGTTTTCTGGAATCTGTTTTTTACTCTGGTTGTGCTGGCCCATTTATCCCTGCTTTTGACTCTGACTGATAACCTGACCCTGTTCGATATCAGGCGGATGTGGATTGAACGCGGCGAAGCAGGTGCTGCTTTGTTTTTTTACTGGTCAGAACTTCTTCTGCCTCTGCTGATTGCTGCGGCATTCAGCCTGTCTTTATACAGAATCAGAACCTGGCTGCTTTCCCGATATTGCCCTTCCTCCTCCTGCGTTGCTGCCGGATTACCTGGGTTGGTTACAGGGATACTGGCTGTCATGGTGGTGATGAAAGGCCCGGCTGCGGCACAGGGACAGGCGGGCATTTATACCCTGCCCAGCTTGTTCAGTGTAATACTTTACGAGCAGGTTGTGGATGAGCGGCCAGAGCGACGGCCGGTCACGACCAAAGCCGGCAAGCCATTGATCAGCAATGTTATTGTTGTCATGGACGAGAGTGTCAGCGGTGATTTTTTCGGGCAGGATACAGATTATTCCCTCGTGCCGAGCTTAAAGGCGCATGCTGATGCTGTGATCAATTACGGTGTCGCCACCTCGGCGCATAACTGCAGCAGCTATAGCAATGCTGTGCTTCGCTGGGGAGTTGTCCCCGGCGCTTTTGAGCAAGCCCTACGCGTGCCGACTATCTGGCAATACAGTCAGGCATCTGGCTATACCAGTACCTATATTGACGCCCAGAAACCGCCGGGCACACTGGCTAATTTCATGAATATCGATGAGCTGAGCTTCATCAACCAGGTTAAGCAGTTTAACGTCGGGCAAATTGAAAGGCATCAGGCATTCATGCGGATCGACTTCGATATTGTCGATCATTTAGTGTCGCTGGTGGCAGATGATAAGCCAGACTTTATTTATATTAATAAACTGGGTGTGCATTTTCCCTATGAGGGGAAATACCCGGCCTCCTCGACCAGGTTTCAGCCTGCGATGGCGTTATTTGAACCTATCGGTCGCAGCGATCGTCAGGCTCTGATTAATTCCTATAAAAATGCCATTGCCTGGAATGTGGACGGCTTCTTTGAGCGTTTGCTCTCCCGCATTGATTTAGACAACACTGTGGTGATTTATACCTCTGATCACGGACAGGATTTACTGGAAGAAGGAAAAGGGCTGCTGACGCATTGCAATCGTAACAGCGGCTCTGCCTATCAGGGGATAGTGCCCATGATGGTGCTGACGAGGCATCCGAAACTGCGGCAGCGATTTGAGTCATCGCTGGCGGAGAACCGCCATCAATTGTCGCATTTCAATGTGTTCCCCACTGTGCTTGAAATCCTGGGGTACGATCATAATTTTGTGAAGCAGCATTACGGTGATGCCATGTTTTACCCGGTGGAACGGATCGGGAAATTCTATACCAGCGAATTATTTCTTCCTGAACATGCTCAGCACGACTATGAGTGGAAAAGTGTGCCCCAGCTAACGCCTTCCCGGTTAATGCCGGGGGCGCTTGTCAGTCAGCATGCTGACTGATAGGAATTTCCTGCCTTATGGCAAAAAACAGCATCATTGATTGATTCATCACGACAGAAAACATACATTGTTGGGCTTTTCACGTCAGTTAAGGAATTAAAATGGATATTCAGCGAATTAACCCAACAAAACGTTGGTCTGATGTCACTGTGTTCAATGGTATTGCACACTTTGTCGAAGTCCCTGAATCTGATACCAGTGCTGATATTACGGGTCAGGCAGAGCAGGTTTTTGCTCAGGCAGAAGCCATGCTGGCAAGTGTGGGCAGTGATAAGTCCCGTATTTTGTCTGTCACTATTTATATTACCGACTGGGCTAACCTTGCTGCTTTCAACGCGGCCTGGGACGCCTGGCTGCCGGAAGGCGCTGCGCCAAGCCGCGCCTGCGTAAAAGTTGAACTGGCGGATCCGGATTACCTGGTAGAGATTGCTTTCGTTGCCGCTGCCGGTAAATAGAGAATGTGCTGCCATCATTTTTGTAAATGGTGGCAATTTTTTCCTTCTGTTTTGATTTCGTTCATTTTCACTGGCATACGACTTTTCTGACTTCGCCGCCATTCTGGTTTGCTATTTCCCCATAGATAGTCATGCTATTTGTTTCTTACATATTGTTATCAGACGATTAAAACTGATAGCTTTGCTAGTGAGGAATATTAACTTGTCAGTTATGCCTTTACGTTACCTACTGGGTGTCTTGGTGCGGTTGTCGCAGTATTGAACACTCAGCCGTAAAGCCGTTTGACTGCCGTTAATAGATTTTTCCGGTGGATGTTTGTTGAATAAAGGATAGCTGCATTGAAAGGATTGGGATTTGATCTTCGCTCGTTAGAAGTTTTTGTGGCTACCGCGCAGTCTGGCAACATGACGATGGCGGCTAACCAACTGGGCCTCACACAGTCCTCCGTTTCTCAGACACTCTCTTCTCTTGAGCACAATCTTAAAGTGACATTGTTGGACAGAAGCGTTCGCCCGGTTGAGCTGACCGTCGCCGGACGCTATTTTTATGACCAGTCATGCCATCTACTTGCCGAGGCAGAAAAAACACACGGTGTGATGACGAAAAGCAGTTTTCAGAAACTGCATTTACTACGCATTGCCATGGTCGATTCTCTGGCCACCTCGCTAGGACAGCCTCTGGTCGAGGTCATTAAGCGGCATACAGAAAACTGGACTATCAATACTGGCCGTTCCCACATGCATGCCCAGGCGCTGCTTTCACGTAACGTTGATATTATTATTTCTGACGATGCGCTGGAAAATAACGAGCATCTCAGCCGTTACCGCCTGTTACGGGAACCCTTTGTTCTGGTCATACCCAGCCAGTTCGCCAGTCAGTATCAGGGATTACAACAGGTCGCAAAGCAGCTTGATTTTGTCCGCTACTCCAATGACTCGCTGATAGGCGTGACGATTGAACGTTATTTACGCCGACTGGATATGAACGTGCCAGTGAGGATGCAACTGGATAATACATTTGCCGTGTTATCCAGTGTCGCGGCCGGCCTTGGCTGGACAATCACGACACCGCTTTGTATGTTCCAGTACGGGCTGACCAATGCAGCACTCACCTGTCTCCCTCTTCCGCGCGAAGAACCCTTTTATCGCAATCTGACACTGGTCTGTCGTCACAATGAGTTGGGAAACCTGCCACATATTCTGGCGCAAGACAGCCGTCAAATTATTAACGAACGATTTTTTCCTCAGATCCGGGATGCTTTGCCCTGGCTGGATAAAGACCTGTATGCCGGTTAAAAACCGGCTACTGTTTGATTCTAAATAGAATAAGTGTGATTCCTACCCCGCATATATAACAATTTCCGCATTCTATTTTGGTAATTATCAACAGCGTGGACTAGGTTGAATTTATCGATAGCAGCAAAAAAATACCAGAGAGATCTGAGTACCAATTATCAGTACTAATTATCAGTACAAATAATCAATCACAATCGCTATCGGGTGAAACGGGTCTGATATTTCAGAGGTTATCGCAGCAGACACAAATGGAAGTGTGTACCTATCATGAATTCGCTGGAGTTTTTTCTGAGTTCTGTGTTAAACGGCATTGGTAGTCTGTCCGATCTCACCTCGGTATGGAGAGAATTATTTTCACTTCATGTCAATTTTCCTTTCTTCTGGCTGGTACTGGCAGGTTTGGTACTGGTGGCATTGCTGTTGTCTGTCGTCAGCCTGTTGTGGAAGCAGCACAGCCGTCGTTCCCGTGTTTACCGTGAGCTTGCCCGTGCCAATCAAAGAATGAGCCTGGCAACCTCAGTGGCGGGCATAGGTGTCTGGGAATGGGACGTGAATAGCGACACCTTGCAATGGAGCCCTTATCTGTATGATCTCTATGGTGTTCGTGTCGGCAGTAAGCTGGCATTGAGTGACTGGATATCACGCCTGAAAAGTGGTGATGGCGACAAGGTGATCCGGTTGAGACAAATCGCAGGTAAACATAAACAGCAGACGCTGCTTATCGACATGATTGATCCGCTGGATGGGCAACCCAGAGTACTGGAGTTGGTGGTGCAGGGGTTGGTTAATGACGCGTCTCGTCTGATAGGCACACAGCGGGATATTTCGGATGTCATTGCACGGCAGCGCCTAATGGAACAGGCCGCTTTGCAGGACAAGCTGACGGGCCTGCCAAACACACGGGCGCTTAACCGAGTGCTCAAAGCCGCCTTTTCTGCGCCGGACGTAGAGAACAAAGTATTCGGCCTCATGTTTATCGATCTGGATGGTTTTAAGCAGGTTAATGACACCCTCGGCCATGATGTGGGTGATGCCTTGCTGCAGCACGCTTCCAAGCGGATGCGAGGATGCCTCAGGGTGGAAGATGAAGTCTTTCGTCTTGGCGGCGACGAATTTGTTGTCTGGGTGCCACTGGGTGAATATGCAGTGAAGATCAATAAGCCCACCAAAGATATTGTCTTTGATGAAGATGAATCTGATCGCCGTGATCCTTCCATTCTCACCTGGGGAGACAATGATGAAGAGCTGACGTTCAGAATGGAAACCATTGCAGAAAAATTGCTGCACACTCTGACCGTGCCTTTTAATTTTGGTGACAACCAGTGTCGCGTCTCGGCCAGTATCGGGATTGCCCGATACCCTGTGCACGCGAAAGATGCCCAAACACTGCTTAAGCGAGCAGATTGTGCCATGTACCAGGCTAAGCATCAGGGCAAACGTCAGTTTGCTCATTATGACCCGACACCCGCACAGAGCGAAGAAATCTGGCAACAGATTGATATTACAGAAGAAGTGTCAGATAACAAACAGGCTATGAGGTAGTGTTGGCGTGTCATTTTATTGGCTGTTTTGATTTTATAAGCCTGTGTCAGATAAAGAATTGGTGCTTATGAAAAAAAAGTTCAAGTAATCCAATAAATTTTTTACACAAAATTTGTATAGAATCTAATATTTGAGACAGGGAAGAAGAAAAACTATTCTACAGAATGCTTAACCAAAGTGAGGTATGTTCTATGAAGTACGTAGTATTAGCCTGGATTCACACAACTGACTTTATTCAGCGTTTGGTCAAAGAAGAAAAGGGTGCCTCTGCCATTGAGTATGTCTTGATCGCGGCAGTGATAGTTGGTGCTGTGAGTTTGCTAAATTTGGATGGTATTATATCTGGTGCGGGTACATTACTAAATAACACAGTGGTATCAGCTGGTATAACTCCTGGATCTTAATGAAAGATATTATACTGATTTCTTTTCTTTTTATATTTTCATTAGTTGATTATAGAAGGATGAAAGTGCCAAATTGGATGTTGTTTATTTTCTTATTTGTCGTTTTATTTAGTTTTTTTAATCTAGAAAATAGAGGGTGGACAGCAATAGATGTAAACTCAATGATATTGATTTGTTCCCTAACTTTTCCAGGGTTATACTTTTCAGTTTTTGGTGCATCTGACGTGAAAATACTGTTAATCATGGCACTAATATTGTCTTTCTCTCAGATGCTGGATGTACTTCTTTACTCATTTGTCTGCTTCGCAGTGTACTGGTGGTTGTTTGCTCGTGGCCAGAAAGAAGCTCCCTTTGTGCCAAGCTTGTTGGTTGGGGTGGTCGCATCGTTATGGATTCTATAAAAAAGAAGTGCTTCAGGATCAAACGGATAAAGCAGCAGGGTTCTGCTGCTCTGGAAACCATATTTCTTTTGCCTGTCGTGCTGATGATTTTTTATGCCATTGCCCAGTACAGCTTAATTTTTGTTTCCATTCAGATGCTGAATTATGTCTCAGAAGAAGCGCTTCGCAAGAGCATTTCCTATGTGGATGAGAATTGTTATTACGGCGGTGCTTGCGACAGTACCGAACTGAAAGATCATATTGAGCAGTCTGCAGAATCATTAATAAAAAACTATACTGGATCAAATTCAGGGAGAGGCTCACTCTTCGGGCAGAGTCTGGATGATAACCTTTCAATCAATATCGATTCAGATACATTTTGCTGTAAAGTCACCATCATCTATAACTATAAGAACAAACCATTCTTACCGTCTTTCGGTTTGCCTGTACCGGACGAATTAAAATCGACTGCAATATTGAATTTATAGAAATGCGTTCAGTTTGCATTTCTTAAACTATGCTGCCAGACAGCGCGAGTAGAGTGAGGGTAAAATGCAGGGACGCACGTTAAAAATTGCTGCTGCCGTCTTATTGGTGATGGCGCTCTTAATTGGCTGGTACGGTGTTACCTTGAGTGGTCGCACCTCAACGCAAGCCTCAGCGCCAGCGGTTTCTGTTTCTAAGCCTGTGGTGACTGTCTGGGCTTTCGCTAGTGATGTACCGAAACAGGCTGTGTTGACGGAAGACATGCTGGTTGCCACACAAGTAACCGATGCCACCGCCGAAGACATTCGCGACTATTCCCCTTTTATTGGCAGACAGCTGAAATTGTCTGTTGTGAAAGGAACCCGCCTCAAATCTGCTCTGTTGCTGGGTCAGTTACCCATTGCACAGTCTCTGCCTCAGGGATACCGCGCGATTGCGATTCAAGCCAGTGAACTGACCACAGTCGGCGGACATGTTCATCCCGGGTATCGGGTAGATGTGATTTACCTGCTCCGCGCCAATAAGGAATCGGGCGATAACAGTACCGCCCGGCGCATTCTGAGTAACGTAGAAGTGCTGGCTGTCGGGGATCAACTGAACTTCGACAGTAAAAAAACAGAGAAGCAAATTAACGATAAGGCCAGAACCGTAGTGCTGGCCGTTCCTGCCACAGATACGCCTCAGTTATTGCTGGCTGAAACCACGGGGCAGCTCAGGCTGGCAGTGGTGGGCACCCAGGAGCTGGCACCTGCCGTTGAGTTAACGGCTGATACAGAGAGCATGATGGCTTACTCGCCGGTTCCTGATCAGCCACTGGGTACCAATCAAAAAGCGGGCGTTATCCAGGCGCCTAAAGTCATTGTTTCTTCGCAGAAAACAGCCAGTACCTCACAGGGCGCACCTGCTGTAATGATGACAGCACCCAGCCATTCAACGATCAAAGAACCTGAAGATGTTAAACAAGACGACAGCTATGTCATCTCATTAAAAACGCTGGGTGGGTATCGCGAAGCAGAAGTGGAAGTGAAAAAACCGACTCCGGTGAAATACCGTTACGTTGCGCCTCGGGTTGAGGTGTTTCAGGGCGAGAACCGAACTCTGGTTCGCACCAGCCACTGACAGGGAGAGAGTGAATGCTGCGTTTTGTTAATGGATTATGTGTGTTTTTGGCTCTAAGCCTGAGTGTGTCCGTCAATGCCCGTGATTTTCAAATGGATGTTGGCCAGCAAGTGACCGTGCATTCCGGGAAACGCATTCAGCGGGCAGCCATTGGCGAACCCTCTGTGGCGGGCGTTAAAGTGTTAAGTACCTCTGAGTTACTGGTGACAGGTAAGCAGACAGGAACGACATCTCTTTTGATTTGGGAGCAGGGAGCTTATGAGCCCGTTCGCCATCGTATTTCTGTCAATCCCGGTGGTGTTGCAACATCCAATATTCAGGTGCAGACAGATATTAAAGTGGTCGAAGTGAGCAAAAGTGCGCTCAAAGAAGCGGGCTTCTTTTTCGGTAAGCAGGGCTCCGGCGGCACCTTCTGGGGTATTGGGAATGCCAGTGCAATCACTGGCGCTTCGTTTAATGGTTTTCGTGGCAGCTTCTTATCCAGTGGCGATGCGTTCAATCTGGTGATCGGCAACGTGGCGGATCATTTTCTCGGCACAGTGAGTGCGCTGGACAGTAACGGTTTTGCCTACACGCTGGCTGAACCCAGCCTGGTGACTATGTCTGGCCATACTGCGACCTTTCTGGCCGGTGGGGAATTTCCGTATCCGAAAAGCACCAGTGATGATGATATCAGCATAGAGTTTAAAGAATTTGGGGTTCGTCTGAATCTGACGCCGACTGTGATGTCGGGCGATCGCATCATGCTGAAAGTGGCCCCTGAAGTGAGTGAGCTGAACTATGCCCAGGGTGTACAGGCCTCCGGCGTTATAGTGCCGGGATTGTCGGTACGCCGCACAGACACCACAGTTCAGCTGGGCAACGGCGAAAGCTTCGTGATCAGCGGGCTGGTCAGCCGCAGTACGATCAAAAATGCCAACCGTTTTCCGGGATTGGGTGACATTCCAATTCTTGGCGCCTTTTTTCGCTCAACCCGGTTAGAAGAGAATGACAAAGAACTCATGATGGTCGTTACGCCGCATCTGGTGAAACCCTTTGCCAGCAATGCGCCACTACCACCATTACCGGGCGAAATGTATCGTCAGTTTAAACCCAACTTTTTCGAATTAATTTTTCTGGATGCTGAACCCAGAGAACTACCCGTAAAAATGGGTTTTGCAGGGGAGGGTTAAGATGCAGCTCATGGCCTATACGGCGGATCATCACGCCAAACTGGATGTGTCAGAAGCGATCCCGGAAGGGTGTACGCTGACATGGATAGAAGATGCGTCTCATCTTAGTTCTAACCTGGCCTGGAAACAGACGCGCATTCTGATTTTAGTGGCCTCTGACTGGCCAATGTCCGATATCGAAAGCCTGATGGACAACTTTGCGCCCCGGCGCGTCATTCTGGTGGATCTGACACCAGAGGCGCACTGGCATGGCATTCAGCAAAACCAGCTGGTCCGCAAACACCTTCACTGGTGTGAGCTGGAGGGACTGACAGATCTGATCATGAATCTGACGCAGATGACGTCTTTTGACGCCACATCGCGTTTGGCGCTGTTATCGCCCCGCAATGACTGTGATGGTGCGTTGCTGGCCATAGCTGCAGCGTCACAGCTGCAACGAAAGCACAATCAGCCCGTCCTGTTATTGGATCTGGGGCGACCATACAGTGATGTGTCTTCTTATTTGGGCTGCGGTGATCGTATTGATTTTCTCACCTTGCTGGAGAAAAAAGATTATCTCAGTGCGCAGTGGCTTCAGGAGCAAGAGCTGGACGCCACAACCGGTATTCATGTTATCGGCATGCCGGACTCGGACAATTACAGCGCTGTAACCATGGAAGCACTGGTGGAAGTGATGGATCTGCTGGAAGGCATGTACAGCAATATCATTATTAATCTCACCGGTATGCCACCCAGCCCTTTACTGTTTTTCATGGTCAATCGCTGCGATCAGCATTGGCTGCTGGCCGATCAAAAAAACGTCAGTCTGAAAAGCGCCTGCGATCTGGCTGAATTACTTTACCTTCAGGGGATCAGGCCGGGCAGCGTGAATTTAGTGCTGGCGCCTTTTTCCCCTGAAGTGATGCCGGGGAAAGAGATGATCCAAAATCAGCTTCCGATCTTAGTTCGCGGCGATTTACCGTACACCTTTGCAGTCATTACTGACATCAATGCTAACGCACTGTTTCCGCCCAGTGGTGAGTTCAGGTTGTATATGAAGGCGGTTGAGAAATTGCTCTGGCTGTCGACAGAAAAATCACGCTGGCAGTTTTCTCTGGGCTGGTAAGTATCCTTAGGTGATTTCTCAAATCAGGAGCAGGTATGGGAAATGAAATGGTGTGGCCAAGCAGGGAATTGGTGATTCAGCAGGAAGAATCGACGCTGGCTCTGAAAGCGGAATTACACCGTTACATCATAGAGCAGTTGGAAGAAGATGGCCTGATGTTCGAGATGGAGCGTCAGGAAATGCAGCCGCACGTACATGATTACGTTCGTCAGTATTTTCAGCAGCATAAGGAACTGAATCAACATCTGAATATACAGGATCTGGTCACGGAACTGATGGATGAAATCGTCGGTTTTGGCCCGTTACAGAACCTGCTGGATGACCCAAACATCGACGATATTTTAATTAACGGCCCGAAAAACATCTATGTTGAGCGAAGCGGTCAGTTAAGCCGGATTTCCCTGAGGTTCATGAATGATCAGCATGTTTTGCGGGTTATTCGCCGTATGATTTCGCCAATTGGCCGGCGAATTGATGAGTCCAACCCCATGGTGGATGCCCGTTTGCCAGACGGCAGCCGGATCAATGCGGTGATCCCGCCTTTGTCTATTGATGGCCCTTGCCTGTCTATCCGGAAATTCAAAAAAGAAGGTCTGACGGCGGATACCTTAATTCAAAATGGCGCGATGAGCGTTGCCATGCATCAGTTGCTGAGAAGCTGTGCTAAATCGCGTTTTAATATTCTGATCAGTGGTTCAACGGGGTCAGGTAAAACTACTTTGCTAAATATTCTCAGCCAGTACATCAATACCGGTGAACGTATTGTAACCATTGAAGATGCCGCCGAACTGCAGCTCAGGAACGGTCACGTTGTCCGTCTGGAAACACGCCCGCCAAACTCTGAGGGCCATGGCGAAGTTACCGCCAGAGATTTGCTCAAAAATGCCCTGCGGATGCGGCCTGATCGCATCATTCTGGGTGAAAGCCGTGGGGGTGAAGTGCTGGATATGCTGCAGGCGATGAACACAGGCCACCAAGGGTCGATGAGTACCCTGCATGCTAACTCCCCCCGCGATGCGCTGGTGCGGCTGGAAATGATGGTTACACTGGCCGGTTTCACTTCCACCGAATCGCTGATTAAACAAATTATTGCCACTGCACTGGATATGATTGTTCAGGTTTCACGACTGCCAAGCGGTAAGCGGGTCATTACTCACATTGTTGAAGTACAAGACGTGGCAGACGATCAGATCCGCATTCAGGAACTGTATAAATATAACCAGCAGACAGAAGATTTTGTGCCTGTTGATGCTATGTCAGTCCACCTGCGTAAAAAGCTGGAGGAGGGGCTATGAACAGCGCGATCTTTATCGCGGTGGTATTGCTGCTTGCCAGCTGCGTATTAATGGTGATTGCCACCAGGCGGCCCAAAGCTGCGACCTCCAAAGCTGCAAAAGAAAAAGCTGCAACAGAGAAAGCCCGGAAACAGGGCGCAGACGAACGGCCTGTCCAGCGCAAGGATCGCTTGCAGGAAAACTGGCAGCGACTGGGGTTGAGCACATCGGTTTACATGCTGGTGGTTTATGCGGCTTGCCTGTTGTGCGGGCCTTTCGTGCTGGCTCGCCTGTCTGGTATTGGCGGGCTGGGCATTGGTTTGCTTGTTTCTGTGGGATTTATTCTCCTGCTGGGGCAGATCCGAAAAAGTAATAAACGCCGGAAGATTCTTCAGCAGTTACCAGGATTTATTGATCACCTTAATCGCCGTATACATGTTGGCATGTCGCTCAACAAAGCAGTCGAGCAGGTACTGCCCGCGATGAATAACCCTTTACGCAGTGCTGCGCAACGGGCGGTTCAGCGTACCAGCCTGGGCACAGAACTTTATGACTCCTTCTATAAAGAAGCAAAAATAACGGGTGTTCAGGAGTTTGCCCTGCTTGGCTCTGTGTTTAAGGTGAATCATCAGTTTGGCGGCAGCGTGACGGCGGCACTAGAAAATTTGGTTGAGTTGCTGCATCAGCAGGAACGAAGCCAGCGTGAACTGAAGTCGATGACAGGGGAAACCAGGGTGACAGCCTGGGTGATGGGAGTGGCACCGACGGCCATGGCAATTTATATGCTGGTGTCTAATCCCCAGCAGTTGTTGTCTATGTGGGCAGATGAGTCAGGCCGGCAGGCGCTGATGCTGGGCATTGGGGCGCAGGTACTGGGTGCCTTGGTGTTGTGGCGCATGGTTCGGTCGTTATAAGGCGGTTTGGCTGGGTTCATGCTGCTTAATGGATCCCCGCCTGCGCGGGGATGACGAAGTAAAAAGATAAAAAGCGTGCAGTGGCGAGAAGTCTTAATGACGTACACGCCGACTCGCCGTCATTCCCGCGAAGGCGGGAATCTAAGGACGGTAAAGCAGAGTAGGTATAGACAGAGGTAGAGAATGACAGTCACCGCTTATTTGATCATTGCCAGTTTATTGCTCACTGCAGGCGGGGCCGGTTTGATGTACTGGTCAGTCAAATTACAAAAAGCACGCAGTGTAGAGCAAAATCTTGCCAAGTCGCTGGGTAAGACGCCCGGCGAGCGCGTGATTCAGACAGGCCAGATGTTGTGGGGGAAAACCAAGCGGCGTAATGCCTCATTTCTGAGTGATATTCTGGAGATGATGCGCAAAGCCGGATACATCTCCAACCGCGAACAGACACTGGCCGTGTTCAGGATGGCTGCCGTGTGGTGTGCCGTTCAGCTGGTGTTCGCCAGTCAGCTCATCCAGGCCGATGCGCCGGTAAACAATAAAATCAGTCTGGCGTTTATCAGTGCGCTCGGTACGGCGTATCTCACTATTCAATGGCTTAAGAAAAAAGCGGCCAAGCGCACCCGGATTATTGATGAAGAAATGATTATCGGCCTGCAGGTCATGAAAATTTTGTGGGATGTCGGTTTGTCGCTGGAGAGTTTGTTGCGCACCCTGACCCGTGAACTGTCGGAACTGACTCCTGAGCTGAATAAAGAACTGAAACTGGTACTCAGCAAAATTGAAGCGGGCCAGGAACGTTCCTCGGCATTCAGTGAAGTGGCCAGCGTGAACGATTCCACCGGCATGCAGGATTTGTTAACCATGCTGGCACAGGTATCTGAAACCGGCGGCAATATGTCGGCTTCGCTGAATCAGTTATCACAGTTGTTGCAGGACAGACGACGCACTCAACTGCAGGAAAAAGTCACCAAACTGTCGGGGAAAATGTCAGTGGTCATGATGGTGTTCCTGTTTCCGGCTCTGTTTGTCGTGTTAGCCGGACCGGGCTTTATGGCACTCGTCAAGGCGATTGGCAGTTGATGCCTCCTGCCATTAACGTGCGGCGGTAAAGTAACAATAAGAATGACAAGGATGTGGATATGAAAAGTCAGTTTAGCAACGGATTTATCAGGTATTACCGCTATTGGGCAGGCGGCCTGCTGGCAATAACGCTGACTGCCTGCTCGGGTTCGCCTCAGGAAGAAACGGCCCAGCAAACGGCAAACAAGGCCGTACAGTCTGGCGCTTGTGGTGAAACACTGATCGCTAAAGACGGCATGAAGCTGTCGATGGTGAAACAGCAAATGGATCAAGGCCAGTATTATCTGGCGCTGGCAGCACTGGATGATCTGGATGAAGATGGCCTGAGCGTGCGGATAATGCGTGCTAACAGCTACCGCAAACTGGGCAAATGGGATGAAGCGTCCGCTTTGTATAAAGGCATGCTTAACACCTGCCTTTCGGGCAGTGCGTATCACGGACTGGGTTTGATCGCTTCGTATCAGGGCAATATGCAGGACGCCATGAAGTGGATGGAAAAAGCGGCCAAAGCCGCCCCGGTTGAAGCCGATGTCCGTAATGATCTTGGCTTTTTGCTGCTGGTAACAGGGCAGGATCAGAAAGCCAGAGATGAATTGTTAACTGCGCTGGAGTTGAATCCGTCGCATCCGAATGCGGCGAAAAATCTGTGGTTTGTTTTACTGAAAACCAACCAGAAACAAGCGGCTGCGACGCTGGCTTCCCGGTTCGAATGGGACTATGCCGATCAGCAGGAAATGATGGATGCCATTACTGCCTTCAGGCCGTTGCAGCTGGATCCTTCTCAATCGGGCAAAGAAAGTACAGGAGCTTTGTGATGAAAAGGACAAACACCTCTTTGATCACTGCGATGGCGTTTGCGCTTGCAGGCACTGCCGCGCCGGTTATGGCAGAAACACGTTCAGCGACAGAACCGGGAGAAATCAGTGCGTACCCGGCAACCACTACAGCGCAGTTAAAACCGGTCATGAGAAGTGAGCGCAAGAACATGACTCAGCTCTGGCTGAATATGCAGACGCGCGGCCAGATGGCAACATCCCAGACCGATACCCTGACGCCAGAAGCCGCGAAGGCGACACAGCAGCGGATGCAACAGAGCTTCAGCCACCCGATTCCGGATAAATTTATTAAAGACAACTTTGGTGGCAGTTAATGGTGAATCAAAAGCCGACTCACACGAACTTGGCGCACTGGCTCGTTTTTTCGCGTACTGACTTGTTGTTTTCACGTATTGACTTGTTGTTTTCACGTACTGACCTGTCATTCCCGCGCAGGCGGGAATCCACTTAACGGAACATGACGCTGACTGATAACACCTCTGCGCTGGCACAGGCATGAGAATCATCAGCACTGGCGGCACACTGAGGCATCAGTGTTATCACTCACAGTCGCCATGAGGAGCTAGGATATGTTGAGTACATCGAGATCGCCTGGTCGTTTTTCTCGGATATCCCGCCAGCGCGGCGCGGTTGGGGTAGGTCTGATTTTACTCATGGTCAGCATGGTGCTGTTCCTGGCAATGGCCGTCGACACCGGCCGCCTGTACATGGAAAAACGCAAGCTCCAGAAACAGGCCGATTTAGCGGCACTCAGCTTAGGGCGAAGTGCCTGCTATATCGACGGAATCAACAATAAAGATACGCTGGAGACACTGGTAAAACAGAATCTGGCAGCCAATGGTTTTGATACCACAGCCTCAAACCCAACGATTGAATTCGGTGCCGCACAGATTTCCGGCAACGAATGGGAATTCGAACCTGCCAGCACTACAGTCAAAAGTGCCGGCAGAGTCACCATCAGTAAAACCGTACCCGGCAGTTTGATTTCACAGCTGTATAACCCCAATGATGTCACTTTAAGTGCCTCGGCTGCTGTGTATAAGCAAACTGTAGTGGACTTTGGTGTCGGTTCTACTTTAGTCGATGCAGATTTTACCAACTCAAATAATTCCTTACTTGGTGCGATATTAGGTAACACATTAAATTTATCTGCGGCATCATATGATGGTCTTGTGAAAACTAAATTGAAATTAGGTCGATTGCTTTCAGTAATGCGAGAAAATAATGTTCTTGATGCTGATTTATCCATAGGGACATTAGATGAATTATTAAATACGGATATTACTATAGCTGATATTATTACCGCGAGTATCGATGCAATCGATGAAAGCCAAGTGCTCGCAGTTGATGCTGCAAATGGATTGGAACAAATTTTAGATTTGCCCAATGTTGACAGTTTAAACCTTACCTTATCTGATATTATAAAGTTAGCTTCAGGCGCAGACAACAATATGAATAATGAAGTGAAAAAGGCTGCGTTGGCTAGTCAAATTGCATTGTATGATCTTGTTTCAGCAGCGATTTATGCTTCCAATAAAGATAATTTTATTAGTATCCCTGATTTAAATGTGAATCCCTTGGGTATCGTTGGATTGCAAACCGCTCTAAAAGTGATAGAACCTCCACAGTTTAATTATGGGATTCTTCCTGGTTCTAGTGAAAGTGATTTTGTTGCTTCAGCAAAGACAGCTCAGGTTGACCTGTATACAGAAGCCACAATTATTCCCTCTCCTTCGATATTGACAGATAAAGTTAATGTAAGTGTATTTGGCTTGGTAGATCTGACTGTGGATTTACATACTAGTACGATTGGTTTGAAAGTGGTTGCAGCTCAAGCTGAAACTAAACTTTTAGATGCAACTGGTTGCAATTTTAATAGCGAAGGTGTAAGTCTATTATTTGCGACAAAGCCTAGTGTAGCAAATGTTTATATTGGTGATGGTGGATTATCTGGCGATTTGAGCGATTTAAATGTAGATGATCCAATAAAGATTGGTACGGAAATCTCATTGAAGTTATTAGGCCTTACTCTTGTCAAGGAATCATTAACGATCAATGTATTAGCATCGTTACCAATTGAAGAAAACGACTACATTGAACATTATGTAAATGTAAATGGTTCGGAAATGCCTTTTGTTGAGAAGGGAATCGGAGGAGGTCTGGGAGGTGCTTTAAAAGATGGTGTTAGTAATTTAACACTGGAAGTATCCCTTAAACCAAGTGACGGAAGTATTTTGTCTGTTGTTACTGATATTGTTAATTTACTTACTGGCTCTTTATCTCCAATTATTAAGAGCTTGATTGGAGATATTATTTTAACCGTCCTTGCACCGATTATTGACGATGTCCTTTTAAGTCAGGTCCTCGGCATCCAAGTCGGCACAGCCGACGTATTCGTCACCTCAATTGAAGTTGACGGTGGTGGTTTGATTGAATAATGAGCTGATGAGAATGTTTTGAATTTCATGTTTCAATGGATTCCCGCCTTCGCGGGAATGACGTTTAAATTATAAGTGACGTTTAAATTATAAGTGATATTTAAATTATAAGTGATATTTAAATTATAAGTGACATTTAAAGTGTCAATAATTTTAAACTATAGATAATGTTTAGTTAATAATCATGTTGTAAGCAGGTTCAAGGGCGTAATTGATATTTTAAATATTCCATTTAAATAATTTATAAAAAGGTTTTTTTGATTGTGAATATTAAGCTTATCTGTCTCAAAATATAGCGATGATTTGTTTTTTTATCAGACTGATAACTTCAAGATTTAATAGCAATAATTCACTCAGTTGTAAGTTTTTATGTCATTCCCGCGAAGGCGGGAATCCAGTGATTTCAGAGTACAGGTCACGCCATTGTGGGTTAGATTTCTCAATCAAGTTTATTTTCCACTGCCTTCTCCATTTCTTGAGTTGTTTTTCTCTCTGGATGGCAGAATACATATCGTCTACTTGTTCAAAGTAAACTAGGCGTAGCACATTATATTTTTTAGTAAATCCATCTTTTTCTTTCTGTTTGTGTAACCAAATACGATTTACTAAATTGCTCGTTACACCTATATACATGGTTCCGTTTTTCTTACTGGCAAGAATGTAAACGCAAGGATGTTTATCCATATTAATTATATATCCATCATAAGTGGCTTTTTGATTTATATTAGGGTTTTGTTAGTAAATATAAATTAAGTTAAGTGAAATTATCGACATGGTTAATAGCTAGCACCAAAGTGTTGAAATGTGATTTCACTTTTCTTAGATGCAGTTTGCGTTATTCGTCTTTGCAATGGATGAAATGGTAAATATGGAATTCAGCCTTCGAGATATATGGACTACTTTCTCACAACGAGAGTGCAGCTACAGTTTTCCTTAATCAGACACTTTATGTGATTGCCAACTGGACCGGAATTTGAAAATGAAAACTGGCTGTGCCCGTGAAACGAGCATCCATACCCAGCAGTATTTCGACCAGACTGCCGTGATTGTCGAGGCGATAGCCAAGCAATTCGGCTTGCCGGAACAGGCTCTCAAGGGCGTTGAGGTAAGCAATGTCAGAGGCGACGCGGACTTTAGCACATAAATAGTAGCCTTCTGCAATCAGATGGTCGCTTTGCTCTGGCGGTGTTCGCCATTTTCCTGTGACGGATGTGATGTCATGCCAGGGGCGATCCAGCTCCAACACGGGTGTGGCGCAGAGCATTTTAGCTGTCTGCTGCCCGTGTTGATCGAACAGATTGTGCCAGTCTCCTCTGTGGGCTGTCTGGGTGAAGATCCCTCTTGCCGGAAACCAGATCAGCTCACATGGCATTGAAGCCGCCAACTGCTGTTCAAGGGGAGGCTGTACCACTTCGGAGGTGCGATGTTGGCTGGGATGCGCCAGTTTACTGAGTAAAGCGATGGTTTCGTCTGGCGTGCCCGTTTCTCCCAAAGCTTTGATTTGTTTTGCCTGAAAACCGGTTTCTCGTTTCAGGGCTTTCGCCAGTGCCTGCGACGAGGAATAGCCAGAAGACAACGCAATTTGGGTAATTGAGCTGTTTCGCGACATCAACAATTGCGAGATGGCGTATTGCAGTCGGATACGGTGTAAATATTGTCCCGGCGTTTCATGAAACAGCTGAGTAAACTGCCGGTGAAAATGAAAGGGCGATATAGCACTTCTGCTGGCAATTTGCTCCCAGGTCAGCCTGTCACTGAGTGTGCTGTGCATCAGCTGCAAAGCCATTTCGAAGCGCTTTCGTATATTGTCCGCCAACGGCGCGAGCAGGGTGCGCTCGGGCACGAGTTCATAGAGCGATGTTGAGATATCAAAAGAATCCGCAGTCTGCTTCATGGCTGTAAAGGCGAAGTGAAGGTGATTGCCACTATGCTCGCTTGTACATGGAATTTCAAGGCGATGGCTGGTCCTGGTTCGCTCGCGATTGCCTCGCTCGCTACAGCTGCAGTGTTACTGGTATGGGTTTATGCGGGCTGTCAGTCTGGAGCAGGCTCAGCCAGAGTGAGTGAGCCGTTTGTTGTGTCTGCAGGTTCAGCCAGTGGATCAGCGTTGGGATAACGCCGGGCGCCAGTGCCGACTCGCCAAGCCAGTGCAGTTTGAGCAGATCCAGTGTATCCATGCGCTGTCTGGGAAAATAGGCTGAATCCAAAAGCCCGTGATTGCCGCTTGCGATCAGTCTGGCGAAGACAGCAGGATTCGCAATGTGTTGCTGTCTTTCAAATTCGAGCCGGGCATCGACATTAAGATCATCCTCTCCCCAGATGAGCAGAGTTGGTGCGCGAATCAGCGGGTAGTCCTGCCGGGCATCTGACTGCAGATTCTTCAGAACAAAGTGGTACCTGTCTGCCAGCATGGCGTGATCACCCATCGCTTGCCGGTAGTCTGCATAGCCGGGTGCTTGTAGCAATAAGGCAATTTCTTCGTCATACGTCAGAAGGGCTGCCTGAATCTCTGCTTCCGTTGCGCCGGCCTCAGTGTGTTTGAGCCGGGTATAGTAACGACTTTGCTCAATCCAGTTGGTCGCAAAGCCAATACCAACCATAAAGCCAAACTGTGCCTGATGATCGGTTGCCAGTGACGGCAGTACCCAACCGGCCTGGCTGAATCCCACTACACCGGTTTGCCGGGCCGTAAAGCCATAGCGGGATTGTACCCATTGAATGGCATCAAGCACTTCGGCCTGTCTGTCTGCCATCGACTGCGCAAGCCAGTCACCGGTAGATTGCCTGACGCCAGGTTTATTCCAGCTCATGATTGCGTACCCTTCGGCGCGGAGCTGATCCCACAGCAAAGGGTAATATCCGTAAGCGTCATAGGGCATCTCACCGTCACCATGTACGAACAGCAGTACGGCTTTGCCGGGTTGCCCGTTGGTGGGCGACAGATACACCCCGGACAACTGGTTATCACCGCTTTGGAAAACAATGTGTTCTTCTGATGAACAGGCCGAAAGCGTCAGGACGAATAACAGAACAAGCAGTTTCATTCAGATCACCATCAGCTGCTAAAAGTAGGTGTAATGTGCCAGCAAGAGTATCGCGGGAACGGCTAAAGAAAACGTGTCTCTGTTTGCTGTTTGCTGTTTGATGGAAGATGCTTGCTGTTTTAAGGAAGGGTGAAAGCTATCTATCAACGGACGTTAGTTAAAAAGAGTTCTGAAACAGTTGAATGTGATTAAATTATGCCCGTTATGTGTTTTTAATGGGTGGTCTTTTGATTACTTTTATATTGATACCTAAAAAGAATAATGTGCGTTAAAATGTGCATTCACCTCAAATTATGTAGATAAAGTATTAAAAAAGTGGATTATCGCAACCCATGTCTGATGAAATCAGGCTTGCATTTTGTCTGCTCATTTCTGGTCAAACATTGGATTTTTCAGCACAACAAAAAATAAGTTCGTTAATGTATCTATTCCTTTGATATCAATGAGTTTTACAAATCCACACAGTCAGGGTTAACGTTTAATGAAAAAATTTATAGTGATGGTTGTCTGTGCAATGTTTGCCATTGCAGCGATAGCGAGTATTTGGTCTACGTCGTATATTTCTCATCAGGAAATAGACAGTATTATTTTAAAAAAATCGCAGGTACAAGCTGAGCTACTGGCAAAGAATGTTGAGTATGTGCTTGAGAACTCTCAGCAGCCGGAAGACGATTTACAGGCACTGGTGTTGTCGCTCAAGCAGCGCAGCGATATCAGTTATGCCGTAGTGATTAATAAGCATATCACGGCCATTGCCCACAGTGATCCGCAAAAGCTGAACAAAGTCTATGATGACAGCTACACAGTGGAAGGGGCAGGACAGGGTAAACCGAAACACTCCAAATGGTATGCGGATGTTCAGAAAGTCTGGGTATACGACATCATGATGCCTGTGTATGTGAACGGATCGCTTTACGGCGCGTTCGACGTCGGCATTCCTATTACAGAAGTCGATAATGCCGCCAGTGAAATTGTGATTGCTCAGCTCACCGCCATCATCATTATTTTTATCATCTGCGCGGCTTTTCTGATGTGGATACTGAACCGTTTGTTCATGCCGCTTACCGGATTGCAGCAGGCGCTGGAAGATATTTCCAAAGGCGATGGCAACCTGACGGTGCGTCTGCCGGTAAAAGGGAATGATGAGATCGCCCGTATTTCTGAAGCATTTAATATCTTTGTCAGCAAGATCAACGACATCATCGTTCAGGTTGTTGATACAGGTGTTGGCCTGGGACGCTCTGCAGCTTCGCTGCGTGATCAGTCGGTGCACGCATTGTCGAGAGGGCAAGACCAGAGCGAACAGACGCTACTGGTGGTGACGTCGATGAATGAAATGATCGCAACGATTAATGAAATTTCCAATAACGCTGCAGGTGCCGCAGAGTCTGCAGGCAGTGCAAACAGCGAAACTCAGGCCGGACGCAAGACGTTGCAAGCGGCGACCAATACCATCAATCATCTGGCCGGTGAAATGAATGACATGTCTGCTGTGATTGCGACGTTAGCAGACAAAACGCAGTCAATCGGCTCGATTCTCGATGTGATTCGCGGCATTTCCGAGCAAACGAACCTGCTGGCGCTGAATGCGGCCATTGAGGCAGCCCGTGCCGGTGAGGCCGGTCGTGGATTTGCTGTGGTCGCGGATGAAGTGCGTAATCTGGCGACTAAAACGGCTCAGTCTACCGATGAAATCCAGCGTATGATTGACCAGCTGCAACATGAAGCGAAAAACGCAGTGACTGCGATGGAAAGCAGCAAATCCCTGACTGAAGAAGGCACCAAAGCCACCGAAGACGCATTGAGTGCGCTGGACGAAATTTCGGGTCAGGTTGTCGCGATTCTGGACATGAACACTCAGGTTGCCACGGCTACAGAGCAGCAATCCAGTGTGGCCAATGAAATCAATCTCAACATGGATACGGTGAATCAGGCGGTGCAGGCCGGGCTGGATGCCAGTATGGAGCTGGAAAAAACCAGTCAGGATCTGGCCGGCCTGGCTGAGAAACTGGATCGACTGGTGGGGGCTTTCAAACTGGCAAGACAGGTACGATAGTTATTTCTGATTAACTGACTCTTCAGCAAGGGAGCAGGTTCTCCCTTGCTGAACGAGCATTACTTTCCGGGCAGGCGTTCTGCTTCATTGCCCGAATAAATGTTCACTTTGCGTAAATTCTTCAAGCTCGTTCAACTGCGTTCATTTCCCTGCCTAACAATGGATTCTGTCGTGTTTTCGTCACCATCCTGCTTCTGGTTGTTATGGTCTGATTCCGAAATCTTGGCCTGAAAGTATTGTGATATTAGATGCTTATCTTTCCGTCTTGGTCTAAAGTTACAAACGGTCTGCTTTGAAGCAGTAGCAATAACGTCTACGCAGGCTGGCTCGCGTGTTTTTGCATTGTGGTACACGAAGTCCGAACAGTTATCTTTTCTAAAAATGAACAACAGGAATTGATCGCATGAAACGTCTACTTGCCGTGACATTGTCGACGACTTTGCTTGTCGCGTGTAACGATCCGAATCAAGCTGCTTCCAATACCTCCGCGGATACAGCTTCTGCTACAACGACAACCTCATCTTCATCGAATTCTTTAACTGCTGAGCAGGCGCGCGAATATGCCCGTGATGCGTACATTTTTGTTTACCCCTTAGTGCTGAATTATCGCACTATGTATTCTCAGGCAATTAAAGGGGATGCGGCATTTGGCAAGTGGCTGCATTTAGGTACGTCTACCCCCGCAGACACAGATATTGTCACACCCAATATTGATACCCCTTATTCTTATGCCTGGGTGGATTTGCGGTCTGAGCCTTGGGTAGTCACTTTGCCTGAGATAGAAGCTCAGCGTTACTACACCAGCCAGTGGGATGATTTGTGGGCATATGTTATTGATAATCCCGGCTCATTGAATGATGGCAACGGTGGCGGAAGCTTCATGCTCGTTGCACCGGACTGGCAAGGTGAAACGCCAGAAGGTATTAAACGAGTCATCCGCGGGGAGAGTCAGTTCCTGGGGACGCTGACACGTACACAGCTCATCGGAGGGCAGGATGATATGCCTAATGTTGAGAAGATACAGCAAGCGTACAAGCTGCAACCGCTCAGCGAATTCCTGGGTCAGCCCGCCCCAGCGCCAGCACCGGCCATTGACTGGCCGGCATGGACAGAAGGCGATGAAAAAACAGATCAATTCTGGCGCTACGCTGACTTTCTTCTCCCGTTTACGTCACCCAATGCGAATGATGCCGCGGAGTACAATAAACTCAAAGCCTTAGGCATTGGCACGGGCGAACCTTTTGACTTTTCAGCCTTAGATCCTTCGATTCAGGATGCGATGCGAGCGGGGGTACAGGATGCGCTGGCCGAATTCCAGAAAGCCGGAAACGATCCTACTTTGGATTCAGGCACACTGTTTGGCAGTCGCGAGCGGATTGGCACGGATTATCTGAAGCGGACATTGGGGGTTGTGCTGGGTATTTTTGGTAATGCTAATGAGCAGGCAGTATATTTTTCTATTCCGCTTGATTCGAATGATCAGCCTCTTGATGCCAGTAAAAATAATTATTCAGTGACTTTTCCTGCGGGGCAGATACCACCAGTGAAATATTTCTGGTCATTCACTATGTATAAACTGCCACAGCGATGGCTGGTGGAAAACCCTATCAACCGATATTCGCTGTCAAGTACGACTCCGGGAGTAAAAAGCAACGATGACGGTTCATTAACGATTTATTTCCAGCATGAGTCACCTGGGCCGGATAAGGAAAGTAACTGGTTGCCATCACCCGATGGACCATTCTGGATTGTGTTGCGAAACTACGGACCGGATAAAGCCATCATTAGCGGTGACTATCCGAAGCCAAAACCGGTTCCGGTTCCGGCTGCAAAATGATGTAACCCTGCAGTGCTTTGAATCATTTTACAAAGACCACCCCATTCTGCGTTGTGATAATGCGCCGCAGCATGGGGTGGTCTCTTCGTTATGTTCAGATGCTGCCGGTGCTTATTTCATCCCCCCTCTTTGCTGTTAGCGGTTTTGCTTCTGGTACCCGAGGTGATTGCACTGGCGTTCGCTCCTGTCTTGCCCCGGCATCAGCGGTCACACATAAGCGAACACATAAACCTGCTATTTTCTTCTTAAAATTCATCACATAGCGGCTCGCCGTCACGGAAATGCCGCTTACTATTAATAAAACTTATACCTTAGTTTTAGCCTAACTGATTCTTGTTGCCGGGCAGTAGATGTCGCCATTAAGTTAACAAAAGCTTAACAAGATGTGCGATTTAACTTCATTCACTGTAGAAAAGGAAAAGTTATGTCTGGCAGCAACGAGCAAGCCGTCGAAACCCATACCGTTTCTGACGAATACTTAAGTAAACGACAACTCAAAAAAGGCGTGGCAGGCTGGGTACTGCTGGCAAGCCTGGGTGTGTCTTATGTGATCTCCGGGGATTTCGCTGGCTGGAACTTTGGCTTAGAGCGGGCAGGGTTTGGCGGCATGCTATTGGCCACGATAGTCATGGGGCTGATGTATATGTGCCTGGTGCTGAGTCTGGCCGAGATGTCGTCATCGATTCCCACTGCTGGTGGTGGTTACAGTTTTGCCCGTCGCGCCATGGGGCCGTGGGGAGGCTTTCTGACCGGTACCGCTATCTTGCTGGAGTATGCCATTGCCCCTGCCGCGATTGCGATTTTTATCGGCGGCTACGTGAATGAGTTAATCGGTATTGACGGGCCCATAGTATACGCGGCTTTTTATTGTGTGTTCGTCGGTATCCATTTGTGGGGTGCCGGAGAAGCACTGCGTATCATGATGGGGATCACCTTGCTGGCGGTGATTGCGATTATAGTTTTTGCGCTGGGTATGCTGCCGCATTTTGACATCAACAACCTTTTTGATATTGCCGTTAATTCAGATGTCGCTGGCGCCAGTGCCTTTTTGCCGGAAGGCTACATGGGAATTTGGGCGGCACTGCCATTTGCCATGTGGTTATTCCTGGCGGTCGAAGGTGTACCGCTGGCGGCTGAAGAAGCGACCAATCCGGCCAAAGATATGCCGCGTGGCATTATCGCTTCCATGCTGGTACTGATAGTGTTTGCCGCTGTAGTGCTGATTCTGGTGCCGGGCGGAGCCGGAGCCGAAGCAATGAAATCGCACAGTGCGCCATTGGTCGGTGCTTTGCAGTCGGTGTACGGTACGGAATCGCTGGCGGCGAAATTCGTTAACCTTGTTGGCCTGTTCGGCTTAATTGCCAGCTTCTTTTCTATTATTTATGCCTACTCACGCCAGGTGTTTGCACTATCGCGTGCCGGCTACCTGCCGCGTTTTCTGTCGCTGTCCGGCGAGCGTAAAGTGCCTGTCTGGGCGCTCATCGTGCCCGGCATCATCGGCTTTCTGTTGTCGCTGTCCGGCGAAGGGGATCTGATGATCACCATGGCGGTGTTTGGCGCAACCGTATCTTACGCTCTGATGAGTCTGTCCCATATTATTCTGCGCCGCAAAGAGCCAGCACTGGAACGCCCTTATAAAACGCCGGGTGGCACGCTGACCTCGGGCATTGCGCTGGTACTGTCGCTGGTAGCGCTGGCATCCACTTTTGTGGTGAGCCTGCAGGCGGCGCTGTGGTCCGCCCTTTTTTACGCTGTCATGCTGACTTACTTCACGCTGTACAGCCGTCACCGTATTGTCGCCAATGCGCCGGAAGAAGAGTTTGACCTGATTGCTGATGCAGAATCTGAACTCAGTTAATGTCATTTGAGGACGCGGCTGCCGCTGTTGGTCAGTGCGTCCGGATTGAACCTATCTCCAAACAGGCTCAGGAACGAGTCATCTTGATGAAAGAGGTACACATGGAAGCCAGAGAAGTGAAGACGATTGCCGATGCAATGGCCATTGTAGAAGAACGCGCACTGACCCACGTGAAAGTCGGCTTGTTTGATAACGACGGCATCATGCGCGGTAAATATATGTCGAAATCCAAGTTCTTTTCATCGCTTGAAAAGGGGTTCGCGTTTTGTGACGTCGTGCTGGGCTGGGACTCCAAAGATCAGCTCTACGACAATACTCAATATACCGGCTGGCATACCGGCTACCCGGACGCCCCGGTACGCATTTTGCCGCACACCTGCCGGGAGGTCTACGGTGAAGAAGGTATGCTGCTGTTTATTGCCGAGTTTACCGATGAAGCTGAGAAAGTCTGCCCGCGCGGCACCTTGCGCAAGGTGCTGAAAAAAGCCAATGACATGGGCTTTGATGTGTTTGCTGCCCTTGAATATGAGTTCTTTGTTTTCAATGAAACACCGCATTCAGCCAGAGAAAAAGGCTTTCGCAACCTGGAAACCATCACGCCGGACTGGTTTGGTTATTCGATGATTCGAAACTCGGTGCATTCCGGCTTGTATGAAGCCATTCTGGGCATGAGTGAGCAGATGGATTTTCCGATTGAAGGCATTCACTCAGAGACCGGCCCCGGTGTTTTAGAAGCCGCCATCGCGGTTGATGGCGCTGAAGCGGCGGCCGACAAAGCGGCACTGTTCAAAACCTTTATGAAAGTACTGGCTCAGAAAAGGGATCTGCTGGCGACCTTCATGGCGAAATGGTCGGGAGACTATCCGGGCCAGAGTGGCCATATTCATGTGTCGCTGAAAAACAAAGACGGCTCGTCGGCGTTCTACGACCCGACACAGACTCACAATATGAGCAAACTGCAGCGGCATTTTCTGGCCGGCCAGCAGCGCTTAATGCCTGAGTTTTTGTGTCTGATTGCACCGACCATCAACAGCTATACCCGTATGATCCCCGGCTTCTGGGCACCGACAGATGCCACCTGGGGCGTGGAAAACCGTACCACGGCCCTGCGGGTGATCCCCGGCAGTGAACAATCCCAGCGCATCGAACACCGCTTAGGCGCAGCAGATGCTAACCCGTATCTCGCGCTGGCAGCCGCCGTGGCTTCCGGTCTGTACGGCATTATGCAGGAATGGGAACCGTTCGAGCAGGTGAAGGGCAATGCCTACGAACAGCAACATGCACCAGAGCTACAATTACCACGTACCCTGTGGGATGCCGCGCAGCGGTTTAAGCAGTCTGACGCTGCCCGAACCATGTTCGGTGATGAATTCGTTGAGCACTTTGCTGCCAGCCGTGAGTGGGAGGAGCGTGAATTCAGAAAACACGTGACTGACTGGGAAATGGATCGTTATTTCGAAATTATTTAAGGAAGATGCGTCATGACTCGAATGCAACAAACGATATCACCGGTAGACGGCAGTGTGTATGTCACGCGTCCGCTCGCTTCTGGCGATGAGATTCAGCAAACGCTGACGCTGGCGAAAAGTGCCCAGAAAAGCTGGGCCAGCGTTGCACTGAGCGAGCGTCAGGCAATGTGCAGCAAAGCGGTTGACTGGTTTGAAGCCAATAAAGCCGAGATCGGCCAGGAAATCTGCTGGCAGATGGGAAGACCGATCCGCTATGCGCAGGGCGAAATCGCCGGTCTGGCGGAACGGGCACGCCATATGATTGCCGAAAGCGATGCGGCGCTGGCCGCGATCACCTTACCCGGCAAGCCCGGCTTCAGCCGTTACATTACCCGTGAGCCCGTTGGTGTGGTGGCGGTGATCGCCCCCTGGAATTATCCGTACCTGACGGCCATCAACAGCATTGTGCCTGCCTTGCTGGCCGGTAACAGTGTCATCCTCAAGCATTCTGCACAAACGCCCCTGTGTGCTGAGCGGCTGAAATCGGCTTTTGATGCCGCAGGTCTGCCGGAAGGGGTGTTTCAGTTTTTGCATCTGACGCACGAAGACACCACCAAACTGATCCAGTCTGACGCGGTGAATCATGTCGCCTTTACCGGCTCAGTACCGGCCGGCGCGCATGTCGAGCAAGCCGCCGCAGGCCGTTTTATCGGCGTTGGACTGGAGCTGGGCGGTAAAGATCCGGCTTACGTGCGCGAAGATGCCGATCTGGATGATGCGGCTGACACCGTGATTGACGGGGCATTTTTCAACAGCGGCCAGTCGTGCTGCGGTATTGAACGTATTTATGTTCACGCTTCTGTGTATGACGCCTTTGTCGAAAAAGCGGTAGCGATCGTCAGACAATATAAGCTGGGCCGACCGGATGAGCCGGGCACGACGCTGGGGCCGCTGGTCCGTACCAGTGCCGCTGATTTTGTCCGTGGCCAGATTCAGGAGGCGATAGCGGAGGGTGCAGTTGCCCATATTGATGAGCAGGCTTTTCCGCTCAGTCAGGCCGGATCGCCCTATCTGGCGCCGCAGATTCTGACCCAGGTTGATCATTCGATGCGCGTGATGCACGAAGAATCGTTCGGGCCTGTTGTCGGTATTATGAAAGTGAATAGCGATGAAGAAGCTATCACGCTGATGAACGACAGCGATTTTGGCCTGACCGCCAGCATTTTTACCCGTGATATTGAGCGGGGTATTGCGTTAGGTCAGCAGGTGGAAACCGGTACTTTCTTTATTAACCGTTGTGATTATCTCGATCCGGCGCTGGCCTGGACTGGGGTCAAACAGTCTGGCCGCGGCTGCACCTTGTCGGCTCTGGGCTTTGCGGCGCTGACTCGTCCGAAGTCATTTCATATTAAATCACTGGCCTGAACCGGCGTTAAGGAGAGCAAGATGTCGCTGAAAGGAAACTGGAATTATCCAACGCCGATCACAGTAGGTGAAGGTTGTTTACAGCAAATCGCACAGGCATGCCGCGACGCTGGGATCAGCAACGCATTATTGGTCACCGATCCCGGGCTGGCAGCCCTGTCCATGGTGACGGAAACTGTGGCGTTATGCCGTGAAGCTGGCATTGGCTGTGAGGTGTTCAGCCGGATTCAGGGCAATCCGACCGGCGAGAATGTCGAAGACGGTCTGGCTGTGTATCGTCAGGGCGGTTTTGACGGTGTGATTGCCTTTGGTGGCGGTTCCAGCCTGGATGCCGCCAAAGCCATTGCCCTGATGGCGGGACAGTCACTGCCGCTGTGGGCATTCGAAGATGTGGGCGACAACTGGTTGCAGGCCAATGCGGATGCTATTGCCCCTGTTATCGCGATCCCGACCACAGCCGGGACCGGCTCTGAAGTCGGGCGTGCATCTGTGATCACTGATACGGCCAATCACGTCAAAAAGATCATTTTTCATCCTAAGATGCTGCCGGTATGCGTGTTGCTCGACCCGGCGGTGACGACCGGGCTGCCGCCGCATATCACAGCGGCGACCGGCATGGATGCGCTGTCGCATAATCTTGAAGCCTATTGTGCCAACGGCTATCACCCGATGGCCGAAGGTATTGCACTTGAAGGCATCCGGCTGATTAAAGCCTATCTGCCACAGGCGGTTGCCGATGGCAGTAACCTTGAGGCCCGCACCCAGATGCTGGTGGCCTCCAGTATGGGCGCGACCGCCTTTCAGCGTGGTCTGGGCGGGATGCATGCCATCGCCCACACACTGGGGGCGTTATACGACAAGCATCACGGCTTATTGAATGCCATCCTGATGCCTTATGTGCTGGTGGCAAACCGCAGTGCGATTGAAGATAAGCTGACCCATCTCGCCCGCTATCTGGATTTACCCGAGCCCGGTTTCGATGCCTTTCTGACCTGGATTCTGGATTTCCGTGCCGCCCTGCAGATCCCCCATACGCTGGCGGATATTGATATTACGGTTGAAGAAGCACAGCGTGTAGGCCGCATGGCGGTACAGGACCCGTCGGCAGGCGGAAATCCTGTTGCACTGAGCGCCGAGCAATACAGCCGGATTTTTGTGGACGCTGTGACGGGCCGCTTGCCACAGCACTGACACCAGGAGGCTCCATGACGGTAAGAATGGGTATTCTGCAGTGCGATGATGTCAGGCAGGATTTGCAAGCTGACCACGGTAATTATCCGGCGATGTTCACTCAGCTGCTGCGCGATGCCGGTGACGCGCCGGAACTGGTTTTTTACCGGGCGCTGGACGGCGAGTTGCCGCAGGATGTTGATGAATGCGATGTGTATATGACCACGGGCAGTCGTCACAGTGTCAACGATGACCTGCCCTGGATCCCCCCGTTGCTGGCTTTTGTACAGGCGTTGCATGCCCGTAAAAAGAAGCTGGTGGGGATCTGCTTTGGTCATCAGTTGATCGCAAAAGCACTGGGGGGCGAAGTGATTCAGGCGCCGCAGGGCTGGGGGATTGGTGTGGCGACACATGCGCTGCATGCATTGCCGGCGGGAGTAACGGAAAATGCCGCGTTCCCGTCCGATCTGTCTTTGCTGGTCAGCCATCAGGATCAGGTGGTCAGGTTACCGGATGATACGGCTGTGCTGGCCGGGAGTGATTTTTGCCCTTATTACATGCTGCAAGTGGGCGAGCATTTTCTCGGCATTCAGGGCCACCCTGAATTCAGCAAGGCCTATTCGCGGGACCTGATGCTGGCAAGAAAGGCGCTGTTACCAGCCAATGTACTGGATACCGGACTGACATCGCTGCACATGCCGGTAGACAGTGAAAGAGTCACCCGCTGGATGCTCGATTTCCTGCGCTCCTCATAACCCTGTCGCTTTACTGTGGCTGAACACCTTCCCCTGTTAACCCGAACAGGGGCAGGTGTTTTTCTTTACTGGCTGTCAGGTAACGGCGTGCGGAATCCGCTGCGGATATTCAGGGCGACAATCAGTGCAAAGACCCCGATCACACAGCCAAGCTGCCAGGCCTGATGAATGCCCAGCTTGATCAGCGCCATACTGACCAGGGCTGAAAGCAACATCTGCCCGCCACCGGATAACGCGGCCACAGTGCCAGCCTGTTTGCGGTACGGCAGCATCACCTGCGACTGGGCGCAAGGCATTGCGATGCCATTACCAAACACCATCAGGAACTGGCCCAGCATCATCATCAATGGTGTCAGCGGTGTCAGAATTAACCAGGCCGCCGCAATGAGATGGATGGCAGGTGCGAGGTACAGCATGCGTTTGGTGCCGATTTTTGGCCGCAGCCAGCTGACCAGAAAACCACCGCAAAACAACCCTGCAGTCGGCAGGAGAGCCCAGAGGGCGTATTCGTCTGAGGTCATGCCAATCTGAACCTGCATGATAAAGGGCATCAGCGAGATGGTGGTGACGACCAGACTGAAGTTCAGCCAGCCGATACTGGCAAAACTCAGAAAATAGCGCGACAATAGCAGGGAGTGGTAATCCGCAGCGACTTTCCTCACTGAAGGCACAGCTTGTTTGTCGTGCATGGTCTCTTTGAACATCAGGCACAATGCAAACCACACCAGGGTGATATAGCTTGCCAGCACGATAAAGACCGACAGCCAGCCAAAGTGGTGGTTAATGAAACCGCCAATCACGGGCGCAAAAATCGGCGTAAACGAGGCCACCATGGTCAGATAAGACAGCGCCTGCGGCAGTTGTTCACCTGTGTACGAATCCCGTGTCGAGGCGCGGGCCAGCACAGCGCAGCAACCCGCCCCCAGTCCCTGCATCAGGCGACCGGCCACTAAGCCGTAAAAACTGTCGCTGGCAAGGATCACCAGAATCAGACCGGCCACTGCAAGCAGGATTCCGGCTAACAGCACGCGGCGACGGCCTAAGGCATCTGAGATCGGGCCGTAGATGAATTGCGACGGACCGAAACCGAGTAAGTAGACCGAAATCAGCAGCTGAGCCTGATCGATGGATATGCCAAAGTCTTTGGCTATCCAGGGCAGGGAAGGAAACACCAGCCCCATGCCAAACTGACCTATGCTGATGGTCAGGCAGGCCAGTAAAATCGGACGCCAGTAAAAAGCGGCTGACACCGCTGATCCCTCTGCCTTCTCGGCATCAGGTTTCGCCATGATAGCTGTCCTGATCCTCGCGCTTGATGACCTTGTGCCCGTCTTCCGTTACCCCGTGTTTCCAGTAGCTGCTGATGTAACAAGTTTTGCGATCGAACTGATCCTGCTGGCTGATGTGCTGGCGAATGGCCCGCATAGTGCTGAATTCGCAGGCACACCAGATAGCTGGCTTTCCATCCGGCCAGCGCAGTTGCGTTACTTTCTCAGCCAGTGCGGTGCCTGAGCGTTCCCCATCCACCACAGTGATTAATTCAACGCCTGAGGGCAACTGCAGTGCCGGTAGATCCTGCTCGCTGCTGAGTGCCAGCACCACATAACCCTGGCTATCTGCCGCAAGGCGGGCTGTTTTGAGCTGAATGGAAGGCAGTGCTGTCATATCACCAATGATCAGTACCCAGTCACTGTCATCGGCCAGGCCCTGAATGGTATTTGGTCCGCCGAGGGAAATCTGTTCGCCTGGCTGAGTGTGCATGGCCCAGTGACACGCATAACCGCCTTGTTCCGGCGTGATCTCGCCTTTGTGTTGGTGCTCGTCTTTGCGCTGGCTTTTGTCCTTGTGGTGATGTTTGACAAAATCCAGCGCCAAGGTGCCCTGCTCTGGATCAAACTCACTGATGGTGAAGGTGCGCAGCACAGGTTTCTGACCCTCAGACAAAGTGCTCAGGTCGGTACTGCCGGCAGGAGTGAACAGCAGTTTGACATACTGACCGGCACTGTCGGCCGGAAGATGGCGGATATCTTCGCCTGTCAGAATCACGCGACGCATGTTCGGGCTGATATCAAACGCTTGCTGCACAGTAAATGATTTGGGTTGTAGTCGTTTTTGCATGTGTTGATCTCTGTTTGAATTTGGATTTACAGCTCGTGGCCGTGATGCTGCATCTTGGCTTTGACACGTTTTACCGTAGAAAGGCTGACACCGGTTTCGTCAGCCACTGTCTGCAGGGTTTTCCCTGCCTTGAGCAGCATGGCAATCTGGTGGTGCACTTCATGATTGGCACGGCGGCCGCGAAATTTTTCTTTCCATGCAGCTTTGTCCTGGCGCAGTGAATCCCGACCCGCCTCGGCGGCCCACAACCGGTGCTGGGTGTGTGAGTTCGCATAACCTTTGAGCATCAGCAGCAAGGCATCGGTGATTGGGCAGCCCGGTTTGAAGGTCAGTGGTTGGTTCACGGTATGGACGATCACGCCTTTGTCCAGTAATTGCTGAAGGGTCTGGTGGCAGGCATCGAAATTAAAACCGAGATCTGTCACCCAGCGGACGATCAACTGATCACCCGGTTTCAGGGTGTTGAATAAGTCGCGGTACCGGGGGCGCTCCTCAGCAGGAACGTTACCGCGGATCCCGGTTTCCCGGAACAGCCGCAGATTGGGATCATAATCGGTAATTTGCCGGATCAACGCTTCAGGATCGCTCATTTTCGGCGACAGGCGAATATAGCCGTACAGGGTGGGCATAGTGACTCCTTAACAGGACAGCTTCTGTCTGTGGTCTCAGAGATGGGTCATTTGGTGTGGCTCATTTGATGGTTATCATAGAGGTTCAAATTTGTTCTTGCAACACCAAATGAGCTATTTTGGGCGGGAGGGGGATAAGTGAAATGCATGCTGTTTAGCGCGCCAGATGGATTCCCGCCTGCGCGGGAATGACGTTAAGTTAATGAGTAATTTGAATTTTTTAGGTAATAGTGTGCTGGTGTGAATGACAGTAAGGCCATACGTAGAGTTTGGTTTTACTTGTGCGTCATGCTGTTGCTATAAATGTTTGTATTTGTTGTTTTTTTAGTCATCCCCGCGAAGGCGGGGATCCATAAAAGAGGGTGCACAGGAAGTCATTCTTGCAAGTAGTCATGTAAGCACGGGCTATGCCTGAGACTGTCGGACTTCCTGATGCAGCCAGTCGATAAAGGCCTGAGCACGGGTCATGCGCGGTGAGGTGCGGTCGTAAAATAAGGTGTAGCGGATACCCGGCACTAAGCCAATGTCAAAAGGCTTGACCAACAGGCCGTTTTCGATGAAATCACCGGCCAGACTCAGCGTGCCTAAACAGGCGCCGTGACCGGCCATGACGGCATTCAACCCCATTTCAAAGGTGCTGACTTCCATCCATTGTAAGTTCCCCTCGGGCACGTCAATTCCCGCCGTGTTAAACCAGCGCTCCCAGGTTAAATTACAGGTTTCAGCCCAGTGAATCAGCCAGCATTTCAGCAGCTGTTCCGGATGGGTAAACTGCATCGAATTGGCCAGTTCGGGTGAGCAGAGCGGATATACTGGTTCTTCATACAGCACACAGGACTGAATACTGTCACCAAGATGTACTTTGTGGCCCTGTCTGATGGCGAGATCAATACTACCGTACTTCATGTCAGGCGCTTCGGTAGTGGCATCGACCCGGATGGAAATATCCGGATGGATCATAGTGAATTTCCACAAGCGGGGCATCAGCCAGCGGGAGGCAAAAGATCGGGAGGTATTAACGGTCAGGATCCCCTCCAGAGGCTCCGCCTGAATGCGGTTCAGACCGGACAGTATATGATCGAATCCGCGTGAAACATCGGTATACAGGCTGGATCCCTGCGTGGTCAGTATCATGTTCCGCCCTTGCCGGACAAAGAGTTTGCAGCCCAGTACCTCTTCTAACTGGCGGATTTTCTGACTGACGGCGGCCTGACTGACATACAATTCTTCGGCGGCTTTGCTGTAGCTCTGGCGTCGGGCTGCCACTTCAAAGTAGCGTAATCCGGATAAGTACTGTAGTCGATTGTCCATAATCTCAGCTTATAGTAGGTGTAATGAATCATCGTTCGTGGCCGGGACTCATTATACGCATAATTCCTGCAGGCACTGTGACTGAAGGGGAATAAAATGATCAGAGTAGCACTGCAATGGGAAGTTGAAATTCAGCTGTTTAATCAGAAAAAGCCATGGTTATGGGGAAATCGGCAGAAAAAGACACAGTTGCAACCAGAATCATTCAGTCCGCACCTGAAGAAAGATATCGGGCTTGAGTCATCGCCCACACCGTCGAAGGACTATCAGAAATATTTATAGGTTTGTTGCTTTATGTTTGAGCCGAAAGTGATTTTGTCTGCCAGAGGCTAAGCCGGGGAACAGGGTGTGCAACTTGTTGAGTTTGTGGGTAACATGCAGAGGAGAAGGAAATCTGAGAGACCGAGATATGGAAGTGACCATTCGTGCTTTAACCCCTGCTGATATTCCTGCATATCGCGACATTCGTCTGGAAAGTCTGCGGTTACATCCAGACTGCTTTGGTGCCAACTATGAGGAGCAGCGGCAGCAGCCAACCATGCATTTTGAGCGCAACATTGCCAGCCAAAGCCCGCAACACACTATGTTGGGGGCGTTTGAGGGTGAAGAACTTATCGGTTTGTGTGGTGTGTCTGAACTGGAAAACCGGACGGCGCTGCTTACACAAATGTACGTTAAAAGCCGGTGCCAGGGCGCTGGTGTCGGCATGGCGCTGATCAACGCTGCCAGACACACGGCGGCTGAAAAGCATCAGGCTCGCGTACTCCAGCTGGATGTCTACCCGCATAACCTGGCAGCAAAACACCGTTATGAAAAAGCCGGTTTTCAGGTAATGGGCCAGACAGCAGACGAGCTGATTATGGCGCTGAGTCTGTCATGATTGAGATTCAGCATCTGGATGCGGCACAGATCCCGATGGCCCTGCTGCTGGAAGCTGATCCCTCTGAAGCCTGTATCCAGCGTTATCTGAACGGGGCTTATTGCCTGGCTGCTGTGGTTGATGTTGACGAGAGCGAAGAGAAAGGCGAAATAGTCGGGGTTTGTGTCGCTAAACCCATAGCAGAATACACATACGAAATCTTCAATTTGGCTGTTTATCCGGCATTTCAACAGCAGGGTATAGGCTCGAAGCTGTTAACTGCATTATTTTCCCGGTTGAGGAAGCAGGGTGTTCAATCGCTCGTGCTGGGAACGGGCACTTTCGGTTATCAACTGGCGTTTTACCAGCGGCTGGGGTTTCGGGTTGAGAGTGTCGCTAAAGATTTCTTTCTTGATCACTATGATGAGCCAATCTTTGAGCTGGGTATTCAGCACAAAGATATGCTGCGGTTGAGGCTGGATTTGTAACCGCTTCCTGTGAGTGAAAGTTTTGTGGTTGGGATTTTGGTACAGCTGAGGTATGTCGCGCTTGAGTTCAGTGGTTCACTTGGCATTGTGTGATGCGCTCCCGGCGCCGACAACCTAAAAATTCGTCCTGAATTTTCCCTTTGTGGAGTGGGCAACTTTGTTCTCTGAATCGTTGTTGGATAGAGCGTTTTCAGGCCTACATTCATTAAGTTACCTCTGTCATTGCCGCGCAGGCGGCAATCCATGCAGCGAGTACAGTTTTTACGTTCGGTTTTCACAAACCATGAACGTGATTCATAGATTAATGAAATTAAATCATTTTTATTCATGATTCGACCCAAGTATAAATTACTCTATTGTCAGCTTTATACAATCTTGCAGTTGGCTCTGATTGAGGCGATTAGGCCAAAATCAAACAACTGTGAAGATGACGGACTGGAAAAACAAAAATATAAAATTGTAAAGCCCGGAAAGAACAAAAAATAAATTCAGGATTATCTCAGAAAATTGGATGACAGGTTACCATGAATAAAGATTTTAGATTTACGATAAAGAATATTTGTTTCGATGAAAATTATCATCCTTCAGATAATACCCGTATCACAACTAACTTTGCTAATTTGGCGCGAGGAGAGAGCCGTCAAGAGAACTTGCGCAATACCTTAAGGATGATTAACAATCGTTTTAATGCTTTAGCAAGTTGGGATAACCAAAAAGGCGACCGTTATTCTGTCGAGCTTGAAATTATTTCAGTAGATATGGATATTGAAGGTAGTGGTCAGGCTTTCCCTTCGATTGAAGTATTGAAAACGAACATTGTTGATCATAAAACCAACGAACGGATTGAAGGCATTGTAGGGAATAATTTTTCCTCCTACGTGCGAGATTATGATTTCAGCGTATTATTGTTGGATCATAATAAGAATAAACTCAAATTTAGCATTCCGGATAATTTTGGTGAACTGCATGGTAAGCTCTTCCAATGCTTTGTTAATTCAGATGCATACAAGGCTAATTTCAGTAAGCCGCCGGTTATCTGTCTCAGTGTTTCGGATAGCAAGATCTATCATCGCACTGAAAACCAGCATCCTGTATTGGGTTTTGAATATCAGCCCAATGAGTCTTCGCTGACTGAGCAATATTTCAAGAAAATGGGATTGCAGGTTCGCTATTTCATGCCTCAAAACAGTGCTGCACCTTTAGCTTTTTATTTCTTTGGTGATTTACTGAATGATTATACGAATCTTGAGCTGATAAGCACCATCAGCACGATGGAAACATTTCAAAAGATTTACCGGCCTGAGATTTATAATGCGAATGCTTCAGCGGGAAAATTATATCAGCCCAATCTGAAGAATCAGGATCATTCATTAACTCAAATTGTTTATGACCGAGCAGAACGCAGCCAGTTGGCTATTGAGCAAGGTAAATTTGCTGAGGAACACTTCATCAAACCATACCAAAGTATTCTTGAGCAGTGGTCTGCTAATTACGCTTTATAATTAACGATAAATTACAATAGAGCCTATTATGAAAACATTATTACCGACTTCAACTTCTGGCAGTTTACCTAAGCCCTCTTGGCTTGCAGAACCTGAAACACTTTGGTCACCCTGGAAATTACAAGGTGAGGAGTTAATAGACGGCAAACACGATGCTTTACGTGTGTCATTACAAGAGCAACAACGGGCAGGTATTGATATTGTCAGTGATGGCGAGCAAACCCGTCAGCATTTTGTGACAACCTTTATTGAGCACCTCAGCGGCGTTGACTTTGAACAACGTAAAACAGTGAAAATCCGTGACCGCTATGATGCGAGTGTACCGACAGTCGTGGGTCCTGTGAGTCGCCCCAAGTCGGTTTTTGTTGAAGATGCCAAGTTTTTACGTCAGCAAACCAATCAACCCATTAAATGGGCTCTGCCTGGTCCCATGACGATGATAGATACGCTTTATGATAACCATTATAAAAGCCGCGAAAAACTTGCCTGGGAATTTGCCAAAATCCTCAATCAAGAAGCCAAAGAATTAGAAGCCGCTGGCGTTGATATCATTCAATTTGATGAGCCTGCTTTTAATGTGTTTTTTGATGAGGTCAATGACTGGGGCATTGCGGCTTTAGAAAGAGCCATTGAAGGACTTCAATGCGAAACGGCTGTACATATTTGCTACGGTTACGGCATCAAGGCTAACACAGACTGGAAAAAGACCTTGGGCTCAGAGTGGCGACAATACGAAGAAGTGTTTCCCAAACTGCAGCAATCGAATATTGATATCATCTCACTGGAATGTCACAACTCGCGTGTTCCAATCGAGCTACTGGAACTCATTCGGGGTAAAAAAGTCATGGTAGGAGCGATTGATGTCGCAACCAATACCATTGAGACACCAGAGGAAGTCGCCAATACCCTGCGAAAAGCACTGCAGTTTGTCGATGCTGACAAGCTTTATCCTTGCACCAACTGTGGCATGGCACCTTTATCCCGTGACGTCGCAAGGGGCAAGCTGAATGCCTTGAGTGCAGGTGCAGACATCGTCCGAAGAGAGCTACTGGCTTAGTACCAATATAGAGATGATTAGCAGGGTTAGCAGCCGGATTACCTTGCGGCTTAATTGGGTTTTTGCACAAACCAAACTGCTCTGCAATGATGCATGGCGAGGATATCTTCCTCGCCTTGATCTATACGTTTACAAGGCCGTCCATGGGCTGTTCGGAGCGCCCGGTTCGTTATTGAGTGTCCACCACATGGCTTGGTACACCACGCCATTATGGGTGACGCGATCACCGGTTTGATAGGTGGCCTCCGCAGACCAGCTGGCCGCATGGGTGAAGTCCAACTTTTCCCATGGCCCGTGGGGATGGCCGGGTTCGTCGTTTTGGGACCACCATTTGGCCTGATAGACAAAGTGATTGAATCTGACGCGATCACCGGCGAGATAGACGGCATCTGGTTGCCAGTCTGTCACGTCCGGCAGAGTCTTCATATCCAGATTACCAACACCGATATTCATAGCATTGAGCAGATCGCCATTGTCCTGACCGTATTCCCACGAGAACAGGCCGCCGAGTTTTTTGCTGGTAGCCAGCTGGCCTTTGGCAATGATATCTGCCGGGTGATCAAAGCCGACAAACGCCGCATCCGATCCTCGCCATGCGTAGTGACACTGACAATCCGGATCGAAACGAATTTCGAAGCCGTTCACGCCTTGTCCGTCCGGACCGAGGATCTCATCTGAGATACGGGTATACGTCGCGATACCTTCGACATCCCAGGGATTCACCGCTTTCGGAAAACCGGCGGTCGCCACGCCACCAAAGGGCGATCCCTGAGGATTCAGTGCGACACCGTCCCAGCCCTTGGCATACTTGGCAACACCCAGTACGAGCTTTTCAGCTGGCATGCCTAAACCAAGCAGATTCTGAACCGCATCTTCAGCGCCAAAACCATACCCTTTGGCTAAGTTACCGCTATGGGTGCTTATCGCAGTGTGATGGCCGACATTGTCAGATGACCAGGCTCCGAAGAAGTCGTAGGTCATCAGGAAAATCAGATCCATGGCAGGCTCTGCCCGCTGGTAGTTGACCTTGGCGGTATAAGACTCCGCTGTCGCGATGGCTGATGTCACCAGATACTCACGGCTGGTTTCGGCGCTGAGTTTGTCCATCGCAGCCCGCAGATCTATCATCAGGTCGGCATAGGCTTCACCTTCTGCCCGGTTTTGCGGCCACTCCCAGTCAATATCCACGCCATCAAAGGCCGGGTTCGCTTTCAGGTAATCCACCATGGCCTGAACGAAAACCTGCCGGTTGGTACTGTTCATCGACATAGGGGCGAACGGGCCATCGCCGCCCCAGCCCCCGATTGATGGCAGAACTTTCAGGTGCGGGAAGCGGTTTTTCAGTTCACTGAATTGGGCCGAGAAGGCTTTATCAATCGTGCTGTTATTTTCAGCCAGCGTAAAATCTGGCTTGCTGGCGCAGGTGGCTTCGTGACCTGCCCGTTGACCCGGACCGCAAATATCTAAAAATGCGTAGAGAATATGTGTCAGGTTATTACCGTTGATCTGGCTGATACTGGCCGGATTCGACCAGTTGGCGGCATAAGTGGCCACCACATGGCCGCTGTTTTGCTGGAACTCACCATGTGTGCCGGTGAACAGATCAGGCTCAGTGGCATGACTATAGGCAAAAGTGTTTACAGCCATCAGCGCAAGCGCGGCAGGACACCATTTGAAAGCAGACTCAATCTTCATTGCTGATTCCTTCATTGTTGGATATCGCTTATATGGGATCAGTTTTATCTTGTCGGCAAGTGCTGCAGTTGTGTCATCACACGCTTCTGTGGTGGTGTTTAAAACAGTTTGTCACTGAGCAACTTGTTCTTTGCGGGAATATAGGATCTCTATCAATGTCTATTTTCCCTTGGGGAGTGCCATCAAAGTACATGTTAAGCCGTCATTCCCGCGCAGGCGGGAATCCATACAGCAAGTGTAATTTTGTGGCTGGGTGAGTATGTCGCGCTTGAGTTCGGTGGTTTAATTGGCTTTGTTTGACGCGCGCCAGGTACTCTTTGTGGGCCAAAGAGTACCCAGAAAGCCTTTTTTATTCTTTGGTGTTGTCCGGTGCGGTTGTAGGCGCTCCCGGCGCCGACAACCTGAAAATTCGTCCTGAATTTTCCCCTGAGGGAGTGGGGAACGCTGGTTTATTGCTCGTGATTGAACAGGCATGCTTCAGAGTTGTTGCATCATAATTGTGGTAGAACGCAGTTTTATACGTCCTCTTCCGACAACATTTGTCGACAGTTACGAACCGTTAGCACTCTGATCTCATGGCCTAAGCTGTAAATAATACGATAGTGACCGAAAATGATTTCACGATAGTTTGTGTGGGGTATTTCTGGAACAAAGCGCCCCATTTCAGGCATGCTTCCGAGTAACTTCGTTTTGTCGAAAACATCATTGACCCACTTTTCTGCAGCAGATGGATTATCTAAAGAGATGAACTCTGCTACGTTACCAAGCTTTTGAAGCGCTAAAGGAGACCAAACTACTTTCATTTCTTAATGCGTGCTAGCACTTGGGCGCGTGCATCTTCATGAGAAACACCCAGATCGGAAGCTAACTGAGCTTCTGCTGTGCGCATTTCTTCCAGTAATTCGATTTTCTCTTGCATTGCCTCGTACTCTGCAACGTCAAGAACCACAGCGACACCTTTACCACGTTGTGTAATTACTAATGGACGACGAGTCTCATTGATTTGTTTGATGTAAGAAGCGACACTTGCGCGAAATTCAGACAACGGCTGAATATCTTGATCGAAATGAATACGACTCATGTTGAACTCCATTTGGTACAAAATAACGTACAAATGATAGTTCAGCCAGCTGTGATGAGCAAGAAGTTGATGCTGCGTTATCACGAATGAGGGACCGCAATCGCGTCTGTTATCAGGATTTGGCCTCAAAGCCAGTGCACAAACCGAATGTCGAGGGGCAGTCCCTCTTGAGGCCTTTTACATCATGCACTCTTTCGCCGTTTTCGCTTGCGCGACACCTTTTTCGATGATTGCCAATACTTGATCGTTCTTCACTGAAGATACGATTTTATCTAGCAAATTTTCTGCTGTCGCCTCAGAAGAAACATCAACTAAGCAACTGTAAGAGTTAGAAATTTTATCTGTTGCTGCTGTAACCGCTTGATGGTCAGTGAAATCTGTGTTGATCAATGAGTCTATCGACTGAGTAAAATCTTGCGCCTTTTGGGTCGCATCACCAAAAACTTCAAGATTGAGATGATTCAAATCTAGCGAATCGGCTTTCTGCTGCAAACTATCGACTGCTTTGTTCGCTGCTGCTTGAGCCTCATCAATCGCTTTACTCGCATCATCACAACCCACTAAAGCGAGCATTAAAGTCAATGTGATTGCTGATTTTTTCATCTTAAGCCTCTGAGTAAGAAAGAGATGTCGATACTAAACGAAGGCTTAGAAGCAATGAACAAAAATACCGTAACAGGATACGACCATCACTTACTGGCTGTGTGCTAACGAATGACATGTACTCTCTCCTCATCAGGTTTTGCCACACTTGGTAAGTCTGATCCTGTAACTACCGGAGGCCGCTATCAACGTCTTTTGGCTGAAGGAAAAACCGAAAAAAGTTGCCATCATTGCATGCATCAGGAAATGATTGTCATCCTCAATGCGATGCTGTGGGATGACGTTTGATGGGAAGAAAAATGGCGTTAATTTAATGATTGACGCCATAGTTGTTTATTCGAATTACGTGTCGATACAAGTCTATCTACTCCCGTAACCCATCACCAAACTCACTAAAATCGTTAATTTCACTTAGCTTAAATCGATTATCAAGCGTAAAGCTCGTCCAACTCTCTTTAAATATTGGATCTGCATGTTCTTCATGGCTGTTAATATTTTTCTTCACCAGCATTTTCTTTGTCAGGTAGTTAATGCTAGTGACTACTTCTACTGTTGGCCCTCTGTTAGCACTTTTGTCATAACCAATTAGCTCAAAATCTGCTCCCTGATAACGAAAATTGTAGCGCCAGTGTCCATAGCGACCATGAGCGAAAAGGACATATAGATTTCCTTTTTCAATTTTAGTGTAAATATCTGGTACGAAGTATACACCGCCATCTTCTTCTTCCGAATAAAAGCAGTTTAGATTTTCAATGACTAATTCGTATTTTTGTTGGTTTCTTAAAGCAACAACGATCCCTCTTCGGTTGAGGTCTACTTCACCACGAAATTTATCAACAATAACTTTATTTGGGTCTGTTCCTTTTATGATTAAAACAACGTCCTCTTGACTATCTTTGTTTAAGTCACCATAAATCGTTTCAGTCACGAAGTATCCATCAGGAACCAATTCCCGCAAGGAATTATCAAGTCCATCATTATTTTGAGCAAAAGCACTCGTTCCCCAAGTAAGAACAAATGCTAAAAATATACTTCTCATTTTCCATCCCGATATCATTTCAGTCGTCATTCTAACGAATGACATGGACTCCCCCTCATTAGGTTTGTCACAACTGGGTAAGTCTGATTAAGAAATCGCCTGAGGCCATCAAGATGTCACTATCTATCAATAGCATTGATTTAGCCAAACATAGCTCCAGTATTCACGGTGAAGATCACCAAGGCAAAGTGTTGATTCACAAAATAATATCACGCTCAAAAAGTCCTTGAGACGTTGGCTAATATCCCACCCGCAATTATCGGGATCGAAGCCAGCCAGCCCCCCATAGCAGAGGCAAACCGCCACACCGCCGCCCTCCGGCGTTCAACCAAGTTATTTCCATAATAATGCAGCTTCGGGCTTGTCCAACACCCGGATAAAGTGTCGGTTGCGCGACACTTATCTTTATTTGTTAAATTGCATTGATGCCATATTCAGCTAGAGTAATACCAAAAAATGGCTCTAAAATATGTGTTTCGAATTCTGCCAATTCATCATTAGGTACTGCCGTGAATGTGGAACGATCATTTGGTGCCCACCATTTATGCGGACCATCATACCCACCATTTGGTTTCGCCGAACGTATAACTCTAAAAGGCCTCTCAGCCCAACCTTCACCCATTGACGAAAAAATATTAGCAGGGCCAGTAAATTGCCCCAATAGGTATACACCTCTATTTCCATGAGTTAGGTAAAAATAATCACCAACTTCGGCCTCAATAAATTGCTCTCCTTGTGTTTCAGAAGATCTACCTTTGGCGGCAGTATGTGCATGAACATAAACAAGCTTATTTTCTATAGAATCCGAGATTTCTTCAAATGAAAAAAAATCTGTACCTTGTGATAATTTCCAAAAATTTGGAATCATATATAACTCCTTGTGATGCAATTTAACGCTCTCATAAAAGGCGGAGCGTCAGCGACGTCCAGCCCGTAGTGCGATTGTTGATGCGTTTGTTGAACCAAGCCGCTGCGCGGCAGAGCTACAGCAGCCCATATACTGATCTCTGAACCCTGCCATCCGGGCAGCGGACTGGAGACCGTATCATGAACCCCCAACAGCAGTGCCATTTCGATGCGCTATACCAGCAACACCTTGATAATCTTATCCTACAAGGTAAGCGCCCGGCGACCGTTGATGCCTACAGCCGTGCGGTACGTCGTGTTTCTGCCTTTTTCGACTGCTCGCCTGACACGCTGACAACCGAGCAGTTACGTGCCTACTTCCGCCAACTCATCCACACCCACTCATGGAGCACCGTCAAACTCGATCGCAATGGCCTACAGTTCTTCTACCGCTATACCCTCAACAAACAGTGGACATGGCTCAAAATCGTCAAACCGCCGCAGGTCAGGCGGCTGCCCGATCTCCTGACGCCCCACGAAATGGGGCTGCTCATCACCATGACCCTGAACCAGGGAAAAATTCAGGACGAATTTTTAGGTTGTCGGCGCCGGGAGCGCCTACAACCGGCCCGGACAGCGCCAAAGAACAAAAAGGGCTTTCTGGGCACTCTTTATCCCTATAAAGAGTGTCTGGCGCGCATCGCACCATGCCAAAAGAGCCACCAGACTCAAGCGCGACATACCTTCGCTTAACCAGAATCCTCAGCCTTAAAAACCGAACTCGCTGTATGGATTCCCGCCTGTCGCGGAAATGACGGGGTGAAAAGTACATTGATGGCATTCCCACAGGGAAAAATTCAGGACGAATTTTTAGGTTGTCGGCGCCGGGAGCGCCTACAACCGACCCGGACAACG
>NZ_JAKLTE010000013.1:0-124878 GCF_022014395.1 Photobacterium sp. WH77
ACTTACCAAGTGTGGCAAAACCTGATAAGGGGGAGTCCATTTCATTCATTATAACTACAGTGCGGTTTGAAATCCCTCGAACTATCTTCCTGGTGTTTTGCATCGTTTGATGGCCGTAGTTATAGTTTGTTGCTACATTGAAGTCAGTTGAGAGTGTATATGTTTAAGTGCCCAAATTGCGGAATATCCTTTTCTATTAGTGATAAGTTAGCGATTAACTTCGATAAGCACATAACATGTAAAAAGTGTTCACAAAAACTAAAATCGGTGAGGTTTTTTATTTACGCACTTATTTTTGTTGCTCCTACAGTTATGTCTCTATTGGTAAACTACGGTGAACTCAATTCTTTGATTGCAGCAGGGGGCACGTTTGCGTTTTGTTTCTTGCTATTAGCATGCCAGCCATTACGGAAAATGTAGTTATAACAAATAAGCATACGTGTCGCGCTGTCGACACTTTATCCAGATGTTGAATAAGCCCCTGAGCTAGCAAGGAAGCACTAATATGAAAATTAACAAGGTACATAAAGCAAAATGTCACTGTGGTACAGTTGAGCTTGAGCTTACATTACCAAACGGTTTAGAAGATCCCCGTCGCTGTTCATGTTCTATGTGCAGAAAGCGTGGGGCAATTGCAGCTTCAGTTCTACTAGAAAACCTAAAAATTGTTAAAGGTGAAGATAATTTAACTCTCTATCAATTTAACACCATGACAGCAAAACACTTTTTTTGTAAAACTTGTGGTATATACACTCACCACCAAAGGCGTTCTAACCCGCACCAATATGCAATTAATGTTGCGTGCCTAGAGGGTGTTAACCCGTATGAGTTAGAGCCAGTAAAGATCTACGATGGTATCCACCACCCAAAAGATGCCAATTAATTTTTAGGCGCATAAATTGAGACGTGTTATAGATAACCTAAAGGCATTTCTGGTTACGCTTTGCGCCAGCAAAGAGTAACTGGCGTGCATCCAGCGGTGCTGAGAAAAACACCGAACTCAAGTGCGACATATGATCAGCAAGAATTGATGTTCTTTTGAAGTGGTTCGTGGATCAACACCTTGCATCGGTGATCTTCTGCGTGGATACTGCAACTGGTTTGGCATAATCAATACCATAGACAGATAGTGAAATGGTGGTGTCTAGTGATGTTGTGTTCAGTCTTTCCAAGTGTGGCTGGGCCTGATGAGCGGAACTTCATGGCATTCGTTATACCTTTGGGAGAAATACATGACAATTCCAAAACATTCTAAGTTGTTTGATTATGCGAAAGGGGCTTATTTCTCTGATAGCTTTTCACGCGAAATTCCCAACAATAATCAGACCGCACTTGATGTTTATCTTGAAATAGCGAAACAAACGCCAGCGTGGGTTTCTTTCTTAATGGCAATGAGAAATCGCATTGTATCAATGTTTGGATTAAAACATTTAGGCCGACTTCAGGATGCGGGTTCTGAGAAAAACATGGCAAGCATCAAAGTTGGTGAGCGAATTGGCATTTTTACATTACAGAGTAATAGTGATACCGAAATAGTCTTAGAGGACAGTGATAGACACCTTGATGTAAGAGTGTCGTTTCTATTGGACGTAGAAGGTGACAAAGTCAGGGTTCACGCAACAACGGTAGTACATGTACATAATTTTTTTGGCAAAGTGTACATGTTTTTTGTTGCTCCAATTCACAAGCTGATTGTCCCGAGTTCATTGAAAACGTTGGCACAGGCATAACAAATGCGACGTTTCTACCTCGTTTGCTTTGCGTGGACGTCAGACTAGAATGTTGCAAACTATAGGAGCGACTTAACTTTTGAAAATTAAAATTTATGAGGGAGGTTGCCTCTGCGGGAACATCCGGTTTGCTGCCAAAGGTCCTGCATTAAAACCGCACACTTGTTCCTGTCGACAATGCCAGCGCCATTCAGGGGCTTTAACTCAGGCATGGGTTGAATTTCCTAAAGAAAATATCGTTTGGACGGGTGTAGATGGTGAACCTTCAAAATGGCGATCTTCTGACTATTCCTCTAGGGCATTTTGTTCTGTCTGTGGTAGCACGATTGGTGCTATTGATGATGAGCCAACGATTGCTATTGTTTTGGGGGTCTTTGATAGTCCTAACCTTAAAGCTTTTGCTCCAGAAGGGCATTCCTATATCTCCAAAAGACCTAAATGGTGGAAAGTAGAGGTAGACGCCTAACAATCGCATGCGCGGCGGGTTGAGCATGAGATTTCCGGAATATCGGTAAGGAGATAAAAATTGAGCAATATGTTAGAGAAAGGGAAAGAGATCCTGTCACAGCAGTCTTTCAGTTTGCTTTTGGGGACAAAGCTGGACGTTTTTGAGGCCGGCACTGCTGAATTGAGCCTTGATATGAGAGATGATCTCAAGCAAAACAATGGTTTTGCACATGGTGGTGTCGTTAGCTATTTGGCTGATAACTGTATTACCTTTGCCGGAGCATCAGTACTGGGAAGCTGTGTCACTTCAGAATATAAAGTGAACTATGTCAGGCCAGCGATCGGAGACAGATTGATTGCCAGGTCAACAGTTTTATACTCTGGAAAGCGCCAAGCTACCTGTGAGTGCAAGGTATACGCCAAAACAGATAACGAAGAAAAACTGGTTGCGGTTTCTCTTGGAACAATCAACAAGATTGATGCTAGTCAACCAAGCTAAACACAACGACGGCTTTTGTTCACAGTTTCCGGGCGATTTCTACAATCAGGTTGCGAAGCCATATGTGGGCAGGATCATCATGTTGCCTTTCATGCCAGATAATTGATGGGGTGAATGACGGTATTTCTACCGGGAGTTCAAGTACTTCTATAGCAACCGACTTGGCAAGTCGATGGGCCAATCTTCGCGGAATGCACAGAATCAAGTCACTTTCGGCCACTATCATGGGAGCAACCAAGAAGTGAGGGGTTCGTACCGCAATTCTTCTGGTGAGCCCGTGTTGCGCTAGCGCTTCATCCACGGCACTCCTTCCCTGGCCGGTGATAATCACCGAAAGATGCGATAACGAGACAAATTTTTCGAGCGTCAACTCTTCGTCGATGATCGGATGATCTTGGCGTACCACACAGACAAAATCTTCATCATAGAGTCGCCTGCTGTAAAACCTTGCAGGAAGCCCTTCGAAAGAGCCAATTGCCAGATCGGCGCTACCCTGAGCAATCAAATCAACGTTGTCGCCGGCTGTTGCTGGCATAACGAGATCAATCCCGGGTGCCAACGAGGCAAGTTTAGCGACCAGCTCAGGCATTAGTAAGAGGGCTAAATGATCTGCGGTGGCAACAGTAAATTGCCCTGATGCGCTGCTTGGATGAAACTCCGACGGTGCGACGATTGCGCGAGCATCATCCAATAATTTGGTCACCGGTGCCGACAATGCGAGTGCTCTTTGCGTTAACTCCCATCCGTTGGCTGTTCGTACCAGAATCCGGTCGTTCAATAATCGGCGTAAGCGTGCTAAACCTCGACTTGCCGCAGGCTGGCTCAGCCCTAACCGTGCGCCCGCACCTGTCACACTGCCTTCTTTCAGTAAGACGTCAAACAACTTGAGAAGATTGAGATCGACCCCACCGATATCCACTTTTTGCATTCTCGATATAACCTTCATGCATTTTTAATATGTTGAAGAGCAGTATAGCATTCCTCACATCGAATCCATTATGGTTCTGAACGAGGAGATGATTGATGAGTACTAACGAATTGTATGTTGTAACAGGCGCTACAGGGCGCACAGGATCTGCTGTCGCAAAAACATTACTCGATGCCGGAAAACGTGTGCGGGTTGTGGTGCGAGATGAGCCAGCGGGGGATGTGTGGACGACACTTGGGGCGGAAGTCGCTGTGGCTGATTTCTCAGATGGCTTTGCCCTTTGCAGGGCCTTTTCTGGTGCGGACGGTGCGTACATCGTCAGCCCTCCTCAGTATTCGTCCGAGGATCTATTTTCACAGGCTAGAGAGATGGCTCACACTATTGCAGCGGCAGCAAAAGAGGCGAAGTTAGCCAAGATTGTTGCTCTCTCATCAATCGGTGCTGAACAAGCCGGGGGAACCGGCTGGATCGCCATGAATCGTATGCTTGAGGCTTGTATCATCGACACAGGATTGCCTGTAGCATTCCTTCGCGCAGCTTACTTTATGGAAAACTGGAGGCCGCTTGTTAAGATGGCTATACTCCAGCGCCAATTACCCAGTTTTCTTTCACCGTTGAACCAAAAGTTCCCGATGATCGCAACACCAGATATTGGCCGCATCGCGGCTGAAGTTCTTTGTGAAGACTGGCGCGGCGTACGAATCATTGACCTGGAAGGCCCCGATAGGTATTCCCCGAATGATGTCGCGGAGCTCGTATCCCTTAAACTTGGAGAAGCGATACAGCCTTTCTCAATACCGGAATCAGACTGGGCACAGTCAATAGCTGGCCAAGGATTTTCATCAGCGGCCATCGCCGGGTTTATTGAAATGACTCAGGGCCTTAACTCTGGTCATATCGCCTTTCATGACAGATTGAGCATTGAGCGCCGCCTTGGGACGGTTAAGCTTGATATTATGATTGATGCGCTGGCCGCGGGGTAATCTCCTAGCGTCCTGCTGTGGCAGAGCATAACTTCCAGACGATCGGGCACGGCGTTCATGCCCGATCTCACTCGTTCTGAAGACAGGCGGGCACTCCTTATTGCAGGCGACATGGACTCTCACTCAGAAGCCTTAAGCAACCGCTGCATTCACAGTTTGCGCGAGTTTAGCTTTTCTTGGTTTATGAAATCTGCGATTGTGCTTATCTGTGTTGGTTCAATGCCATGCGTTGCTTTAATGTTTAACCGGTCGGTAAAGACAAGGTTGTACAAATACCGATAGACGGCTTGCCACTGGTGGAGGCGCTTCAGGCTAATACGTCTGGCGTATTCAGGGGTGAGCCAGTGGTTAAACCCATGCCAGAAATACTGATTCCAGTCAGGATGTGAAGGCAATATTTGGCGAATTTTGCTGTGTTCATTGGTTAGTACGCCGATACCAGCCTGCCAGTTACCATGCTTGTTTTCAATTGACAGGCGATACCATTTCTCATTCCACCAGCTCATATTCTTGCTGATTACTGGTGGCATCAATGTGTCAATTTTCTGGGTTAAATGGCAATAATAGAGATCGGTCTGGCCTTTGCCTATTTCGTGGCTAAAAGCCGTAATAGAAGCACCGCGCAAGAAGCTTTCATGCTCAAGAATAATCGCGGATGGCGGTACGCAATGTGTCATCCTGTACAGGTTTTGGAAGTGAGCATGGGCGGCGTAGACAGGACGCAATAACTGTGCTTCTTTTGATTTAGCATGACGCTGGAGGCTGTACGCTAGTTTATCGAACTGGCTGCGGGCTAAAATCTTGCTGTAAGTGTGCTCGGCTTTATTCAGCACATCGATATTACTATCTAAATCAGGCTCGACGTGATCAAGGTGATAGAGACTCTGTGCCAGCACTGCGGAGGTGAGCGAAACGTCGTCATATAAAGCGTTGTCATTGAATAACAACAGATAGCCGGATTGGGAATCTGCACTCGAAAGTGTCCAAAGACGGGTTTCATATTGTTTGTTATTACCGTGCTGTAAACCAGAGCGACAGACTTGTCGCGTCGTGCGGGTTTGGATCAAAGCGAAGTCGATTTCTTTTTCCCAGCCACGGCTTACTTGTGTGAGTAGCTGGGCGAGGAGAGGCAGACGTGTTGCGAACTCTTTTCCGCTCAGATGGCATGCTTTTTGGATTGCTCCGGGACGGACCCGGTGGGTCAGGGCATCCATAATTGGCTGAAGTCTGTTCGCTAGCTTTCTGGCATTGAGTAAGGTCACCACTTGGTGACATTGCGTGCATTGTACGCGTTGACTGCCGCTTGCGGTAAAACCATAACGCTGAAATGTTGGCTGCCGACACGCGCAGTGACGAAAGAGGAAGTTATCACACTGGCGGGTGCGAATTTGCTCCGCCAGTGCAAGGATAGGTTGATTCAATAATACGGGTGGGTAAGCACCGCATTCAGAGCAATACCAAGCATCGTAACCGAGCCTGTCTGAGCGCGAGTAGAGTGACTGTTCGGGGTTGCCGCAATTTGGGCAACCATAAGTCTTGCAGCCATTGTAATTTTCTCTGAAAGGCACTGCTGCTTACCCTCCACAGGGTATTATTGTTTGGATACGTCGATTTGACGGCCTAAAGCTGGTACCTGAATGTTTTTCTGTGCTTTAAGCTGATCAATGAGCACCTGAGTGATTGAACCGGTTTCTGACAGTATTTCACCCTCAGAAAACACTTTATATCCGTCACCACCACTTGCGGCATAAGAATAGGTAGCGACCTTGTAAACCTGGTCGTTTTCTACCGCGCTGCCATTGACTTTTAGCGTCAGTAAACGGTTTCCTTCTGGTTTCTGACTGTCGTATTGCGCCTCGATACCCGAGAATTGTGCTAATCCATAAGGGAGAGTGTAGCTGTATTCAAGTAGCTCTTTTACTTGTTTTCCTGTCAGCTCAACCAAAGAGAGCTTATCGGTGAAAGGGAATAGATCCATGATATTTTCCATGGTCACCGGGCCTTTGTTCAGGTCGACACGTATACTGCCAGAGCTGATCATACTGATGTCTGCGTTTGCCGCCGTTCGCATTATGTCGGCAACCAAATTACCCACATTCGATTCTCGGTAGTAGCTGCGGTAAGCGGTTTTGTCCAGCGTGGCTAATGTTTGAGTCAGTTCCGGATGTTTGCTGCGCGCGGTTTCAATTAACTGATTGGTTTTCTCATCTCGTTTCAGTTTGTCTGACTCAACCGGAATCAGTTTACCTTCAAGCAGTTTTACACTGTGTTTATCGGTATCGACTGCAAATTTTGTGTAGCCCAGGTATTTGCCTTGCCCGAAAGTTAAACCAATGACTGTGCCTGTTTTAGGATGAACAACAGGTTTCCACAAACCATGATCTGAGTGGCCACCAAAAATAACATCAACGCCTGTTAGTTTACCTGCCATGTCATAGTCTTCATCGAATCCACGTTGGACTTCCGGATCGGCTTCTTTATCGGTTTGCATTGGGGCGGTTTTATTTTGGTGAGTCAGAACCACAATCATATCAACGTCATCACGAATTTTGTCCACCCAGTATTGAGTGACTGCAATGGGGTCATCAATGGTTAAGCCTTTTCTGTTGCCTTTCCACATCGTGTTATAGAAGGCATCAATCCCCATCACGCCAATGACACCCACTCGAACTCCATCTTGCTCAAGAATGGTATAAGGCTGAGCGAAAGGTGCGTCATTTTGCTCAAACTTGATGTTCGCATTCAGTACCGGGTAAGCGGCTCTGGGCATTGTTTGCTTGAGCGTTTCCCAACCGTATTCAAACTCGTGGTTGCCTAGCGTGATTACGTCATAACCCATGGCGCTATATAAATCGAAAGAGAGTTTACCTTTGGATTTTTTTGCGAGTGAGCCGGTGAAAATGTCGCCAGCATCAAGGAGGAAGCTGGTCTCTTCTTTTGCTCTTGTTTCTTTGATGAGTGTTGCAAGATAAGGGATGCCACCGATACGGGTGATATCCGGGTTCCAGAATGCATCAACGGGTTCATAGACACTTTCAATGTCATTGGTGTGCAACAGCGTGACATGGTGCACTTCGGCAATCGCATAGGAGGATGTGCCCAGGAGCGTTGCTACCAGTGTCGCTAGGATTGGTCTGTGAATGACTTTTTTCATATTCGGTTCCATCTGAATTGTAGGGTACACGGCTATTTTGATTGAAGCCGAACTGATTATGCGGTTGGGAATGGGCCCTACAATTGAGTTGGTTCACATTATTGGTGCGGATAATATAAAGATAACTCCGGAATTTCTTTTTGTGTTGGTTATTCTGATGCCACTACATTCCGTAATACGTCGAAAGATAAACAAGGATCGCTTCGCGATCATCCGGATCCAATTCATCCATCCCTTGCTCATCAACCATCCATGTTAATAACTCATCCCACCTTTCTTTGCTGAGTCCTTGCTGTGTAACGAGATAAAGCGAATGGCAGGCGGAACAAGCAGAAGCCACCAGCGCCATGTTTTTTCCCGGTGCCAGGATACCTTCACCGGGTGATTTTACCGGTTCGCCAGCCGATTCAGTGATCCAATCCGGCGGTGTCGGGTTTTTGGTTGCCAGCCAGGCAATAATTGCTGCCCGTGCCCCCGGGTCTTTCACGCCGGGAAAAACCATCTTGGTGCCGGGGGCAAAGTCTGAGGGGGAGGCTAAAAACGCATCAAGTTTTGTGGCATCCCATTGTCCCTGCTGCCGCTTTAAGGCATCACTGTAATTGAAGCCTTTGAAACTGGCGATGTGACGCTCGGCTAAGCCCCAGAGCGGCGGCCCGATGGCTGCCACCCCATTTGGTTCCATCTGATGACAGGCTTTGCACACTAAAGCTTGTTGTTCGCCTGCGGCAATCAGGGTTTCATTGGCCGAAAGCGGCAGGCTGACAAACAGAAGCAGAGAAAATGAGAGCGGGAATACCCGCTCGATAAAAGTTATCCTACTCATGAGGTTATCCGTTAACGACCAGCGCGACACGGTGGAAGGTGTTGTTAAGATAGCCTTTGGGATTCCACGCAATGGCAAAAGGCTGGCTGATGCCTTTGTCGTCTGTGGCTTTGGCCCAGATTTCATAATATCCGGGCTGAGGGAATTTCACCTTAGTGGTGAAGGTTTGCCAGGCACCTTCATTGGCCGGGGCGGAAAGATCAGCATCCGTCCAGGTTGCACCAAAGTCGATGGAAACCTGTACTTTCTCTATCTTGCGATCGCCAGACCAGGCATGTCCCCGGACCGAAGTTTCACTGCCAGACACTGTGGTGTTGGTTTGTGGTGAGGTAATCAGAGATTTCACCGGCATTCGTTCGATGATCTCAAAATCTTTTTCATCCACTTTCTCTCCTGGTGCAACAGGGCGGTTGGGCACGCGGTAAGACGTACCGGTCATTTTGGGGCCGTCATGAATTTGATCCCGGATTTGAATACGTGTCAGCCATTTTTGCGAGCAGGAGCCGGGCCAGCCGGGAATGATCAGCCGTAACGGGGCGCCATTCATCGGGTGCAGTGCTTCACCGTTCTGAGCAAAGGCAATCAGGTTTTCGCTGCTCATGGCTTTGACTATGGGTACACCGCGGGAAATGGGTATTTTTCCTTCCTTGCCGGACAGGTTTTTATCCGCACCGTAATGCGCGGTATAAACGGCGTTATCTTTCACACCGGCGGCTTTCAGCACATCGGCGAGTCGCACGCCTGTCCAGGCTGAACAACCCACGGCGCCGTAGGTCCACTGATTCCCGGTGGCTTTGGGTTCGAAGAATGCGCGGCCATTCCCACCGCACTCCAACACCAGTTGCTGTTCTACGACATCGAAGTTTTTTTTCAGCTCTTCAATGGTTAATGTCATGGGGTTGTCGACCAGGCCGTCAATCGTTAATTTCCAGGCGTCCGGGTTAACATCAGTCGGCGGGATACCGTTATTTCGAATAAAATGCCGCGAGGTGGGTGTGATGTCGTCATTGAGAAGGTGGGGCGGAGTTTCTGCGTTCATTGGCCTGTCGTTCAGTACCGTCAGACCATCTTTACCTTCTATCACCACATCATCCAGGCCTTCCGCGAAAGCGGCGGGGATCAAGCCTGCGGGCATGTTACGGTGAAAAGGAATCGCACCGGCAAGCACAGCAGCCATTGTTGCTAAGCCTGCGCCTTTCAAGAAACCACGTCTGTCCGGAAAGCTGACTCGGCCAAAGACGTTTTTGTCCGCTGAATCCGGGTTTTTCTCGTAGAACTCGAAGATACCTTGAGGTGTATTTTTCTTGTCTTTAGCCATAATTCGCACCTTATCAAGTCAACTAACAGGCGCCTCTGGTTCAACATATGTGACCAATCTAACGTTCATCCGGATCAACAAGATGAGTGGCTGAGGCACTTTTCAAGACTGAGAATCAAGCACTCAGAACGCAAAATTGCTTGCCTTCAGTGCTCAAAGGTTGCAGCTACGCTACTGAGTTTAGTTTGCAACGATATTTCTCTCAAACTCACTCGCTGAAGATAGGTAGCTTGTCCAATCTGATTACAGCAATGTTTTATGTTAATAACAGTCCTTGCCCGCAAGATGAAGAGGCGTTATTCGTATGATTCTGTATTCATTTTGTCGTTTGAAGGACTCAGTATGGCACTTTCACTTGGGCTTACTTTTTTGTCGCCCGTATTGTATTTAGTGTCGCGAAGCTTTATCTGATCAGCCCGTCGACCATGGATGCGTTAAATCGGTTTTTTGGCTCTCTGTTTATCTCAATGGGGGGGTATTAGCATGTGCTGAGCAGTAGTTATTGATTTATCAACAATAAACAAGCGCATTGACACCTCTTTTCTGATACTAAAACTGGCAAATCCCGGCCTCTCTGCAAATACTCATGAAACCAGTATTGCAGAGGGGCTCTGCGTGCGCTTTACGTAAAAGAGGATTTGTTATGGCATACCTGATTTACTCGTTAAACATGACATTGAATGGCCACTGCCATCATGAAGATGCCGTAGTGGATCAGGAGCATCATGAATACGCCCTTGAATTACTTCATGGCTCAGAAGCATTAATTCTGGGACGCCATACGTATGATCTTTTTGCGGCTTTCTGGCCTGAAGCAGCAACGAGGAAGGATTTACCTAAATTTATGCAGTATCTGGCGATGGAGTTGCAGTCCATTCCCAAGCGTGTGGTCACAACACGGCCTCTTGAGTTTCCCTGGCAAAATACTGAGGCTCTGAAAGGACCAGATATTGAGAATACCCGGCAATTCTTGTCTGAAATAAGCGGCAATGTTGTTCTGTTTGGCAGTCCTGCTTTGGCTGCCTCACTGGCTGATGCAAGTTTAATTAATGAGTATCAGTTCTTACTGGAGCCTTTTGTCAGTACCAATGGCAAGCAAGCTTTTGATGGTGCCAAGGTATGGCAAAGATTGATGTTGCTGGATGCTAAAAGGCTGAATCGGGATGTCATGCTGTTGAGATATGCGCCTGGGCCATAAACAAGGGGGTTTCAGGTTGTTTTCGCGGTAATTCTCAGGCAGTGTTGTGGATTCTCAGATGTTTATATACAAGGGTTAACCGTGGTACGCAGTCATCAATTTACCCTAACCGGGTGCGGCGCAATTTGTCTTTTCAGCAGTGTGGTTGCGCTTATTCGGAATGTGACCGAGCAGCTTGGCCCTGTAGGCGGTGCTGCCATGATTTACAGCGTCAGCGCTTTCATTCTCATTCTGACCGTTGGCTTGCCGAAGCTGTCTTCATTTTCCCGGAAATACCTTTTGATCGGCGGTCTGCTGTTTGTCAGCTATGAAATGTGTCTGGCGTTGTCTCTGGGGATGGCAAATGATCGACTGCAAGCGGTTGAAATGGGATTGATAAACTACCTCTGGCCGTGTCTGACGGTACTGTTTGCGGTGATTTTCTCACGACGGTCAGTCAGTTGGCTGTTGTATCCTTGCTTATTACTGTCTTTCTTTGGTGTTGCCTGGACAGTAGCGGGTGATAGCGGACTGTCTGTGTCCCGGTTAACCGACAATGTACAAAGTAACCCGCTCAGTTACACGCTCGCGCTGAGTGGGGCGTTCATCTGGGCAATTTATTGCAATGTTACCCGGATCATGGCCAGTGGTAAAAACGCCATTACCTGGTTTTTTGCAGCAACAGCAGTCGCGCTTTGGCTGAAGTTTATGTTCACCAATGAACCGCCAATGCAGTTTGATCTCCCGGTGATCAGGGATTTGCTATTGGCTGGTCTTGCCATGGGTGGCGGCTATGCATTATGGAATATCGGGATCCTGCGCGGCAACATGGTACTGCTGGCAACCTTGTCTTATTTCGTACCTGTGTTTTCAACCTTTTTGTCTGCGCAGTTGCTGGGACTGACGTTAACGGCAACCTTCTGGCAAGGTGTTGTGATGGTGAGTGTTGCTTCTGTACTGTGCTGGTGGATCACCCGTGAACAAGCTTCTTCACAGCCATTACAGGAAGAACAGGCCTGATCGTCACCCAACCCGCATATATTGCGGGTTTTTTATTCGTCTATCCTTACATCCAAACCACCAGCCTTTATTTCCATTGAAGACGATCACGATTCTTCTAATGACATATCAAATAAATTGAATATCAAAGTAAGATCCGACGCGAATCTCTAAGATAGCGTTTTTGCTGGCTTACGCGATTCGGATTTACTGCAAATGTATTGATGATAGAAAGGAATATTGATGTACCAGGTTATTGAGCAAGTGGTTGGCCCTGAAGATTTTTTACGTTTACGCGAAATCTCTGGATTATCGTCCCGTTCTTATGAAGCGGCAGTGAAAGGCTTGCCAAACAGCCTTTACGGCGTACATATTCTTTATGACGGTATACCTGTTGCCATGGGGAGAGTGGTGGGCGACGGAGCCATTAATTTTGACATTGTGGATGTTGCTGTTGATCCCGACCATCAGGGAAAGGGCCTCGGGCGTCAAATCATGGAACATATCATGGCTTATCTCGACAAGGCTGCCTTTCCCCGCTCTTATGTGTCGCTGATGGCAGACGTTCCTGAATTGTATGAAAAGTTTGGTTTTAAATTGTCCCGGCCAAACTCGGAAGGCATGTACTGGGTGAAAAAGTAGTAAACGACAATCGTGACGTATCGCGAACATGACGTACCGCGAAGGAGGTTTGAAGATGATTTCATGTCAGCAATATGACTATATCGAAATTGCCTGCTTGTATAAGTTGCCGGTAAAACTGTGTCTGACAGACGGAAGTGAGATTGAGGGTATAGCCCAGGACACACTTCGCAATGAAGAAAAACAAGAGTGTATGTCACTGAAAACATCCCTCGGGTTACAGATTGTTGTGCTTGACCAGTTGAACACAATGGAAGCGACCCGTCCGAACCCCCATTTCGAACGGGTGAGTTTTTGTTAGCAGACCACCAATAACGGACACGAATCACATCACACCAAGACTCTCTTTTTGGTTATGATTGCTAATGATGTCTATAGTCATCATTAAAGGCCTTATGTTTATTTAATGATGGCTATATGCATCATTACTTGAAGTATATGTTAATGATGATTAAACTCACCATAATGAGGTATAAATGTATTTTATGATGAGTTTAGTTATCACTATTGGCTATGAGGTTTTGCATGAATTACCATGATTTGACGCCAATGGCGCTCGCAGAGCTCATCGGCGAGCGCATTCAAACCTATCGTTTAAACGCGAACATGACCCAGCAAGAGATCGCCGAGATCACGGGTCTCAATCGCACCACGATTAAAAACGTAGAAAGCGGACGCTGCAAAGTGGAAACACTCATGGCGACGATGTTGGCGCTGGGAATCGTAGATCATCTCGACAGCTTCCTCCCGCCTATAGATTTATCCCCAATCCAACTGGCAAAGATGAAAGGTTACCAGCGGGTTCGGGCCTCCAACAGACGGAAACCAAGCAACAAGACAAAGTCCCCGGAAGACAAAGCAGATGATGGCAACAAGGAAGACTTGGGATGGTAAAAGAATATGTTGTGGTGAAATATCAGGGCCGGGATGTTGGTGCTACCACCTTTGACACGCAGACAAAGCGCAGTTCCTTCGAATACGACCGCTCATTTATTGATTCAGGTCTGGAGCTATCCCCCCTGATGATGCCTCTGGGCACTCAGATATATCAGTTTCCCAATCTTGACTGGGACACCTTCCGCGGTATGTCCGGTCTGCTGGCGGACTCCCTCCCTGATGACTTCGGGAATGCGGTTTTAAACAGTTGGGTTGCCCGTAACGGTAAACAACCGGGTGATATCACGCCTCTGCAACGCCTCCAGTACACTGGAGAGCGGGGAATGGGGGCATTGACCTATTCACCGGCAAAGAGAATGAACAAACTCAACAGCTCCAATCCTGTCGAAGTTCAGGAATTGGTGTCCATTGCTCAGGAAATTCTTGATGAGCGTACTCAGTTTGGCGTTGATCTAAACGGCCATGGTGATGAGGACAAAGAGGCCATGCTGGCCCTGATGTCAGTAGGCATGAGCGCGGGCGGGGCACGGCCTAAAGCTGTGCTGGCATTCAACAAGGAATTCACAGAGGCTCGTTCCGGCCAGACAGATGCCCCGGAAGGTTTCACCCATTGGTTACTGAAATTCGACGGAGTCAGTGAGCACAATAAAGACAGAGAAACGTTTGGTGATCCACTTGGTTACGGTGCTGGAGAATTCACCTATTACCAGATTGCCAGTGAGTTATGTGGTATTGAGATGATGCCCACTCGTTTACTGCAAGAAGGTGATCGCCGTCATTTTGTGACACAGCGGTTTGACCGGGTCCAGAATAAGCGTGTCCACACGCAGACACTCAACGGTATTGCTCATGTGAACTTTAAGCGGGTCGGTGAGTATTCCTATGAAGAGCTTTTTGCCATTGCCCGGAGGCTTAAACTCAAGGCTTTTGACGCTGAACAACTATTTCGCCGAATGGTGTTTAACGTTGTGGCCAGAAACCACGACGATCATTCCAAGAACTGGAGTTTTATGATGTCAGAGAAGGGGGAGTGGACATTGGCGCCTGCCTATGACCTTGCTTACTCCTACAAGAAAGGAAGTAAGTGGGTAAACAGCCACTGGATGAGTCTCAACGGAAAGCGGGACAATTTCACCCGTGAGGATTTCCATCAGTTCCGTAAACTGAGCCCGTTATTCACCAGGGAGAAAGTTGATAGCATTCTGGACTCAACCATAGAGCATGTCTCTACCTGGCGATCGAGAGCTCAAGATAACGGTGTCCCTGAAAGTCTGATCCAAGAAGTCGGAGCAAATCTGAGACTGAAGATTTAACGATATTCTCAGTTTATTAATCCTTGAAGGCTTTACACTCGGTTTGCGGGGCTAAAAAACAGCAAAGTAATGGTTATAAATATCGAGCTAGAACAACTGCCAACGATATTCAGCGTCGGATCGCGAGGGTACTTTGAAAACCTCACTACGGAGATGCGGGCTTTTTCCCTTAATGACAAATGAGAGGCGAAAAGCCATAGTTAACTTAAGAAGAAATGGCCCACTAAGGCGAGAGGATGAGTCAGTCAATGAATGAACAGGAAGCCAAAGAAAAGCTGGAAAGCTCGTCTAGAAAAGTCACGGATAAAGACATTCAGCGTGTGTTAGAAAAAGAGCAAGTCATTGAAGACAAAGTGCAGAAAAGTGGCACGCTGCGTAAGTATTTCAACGTAGTGAAATCCATGTATGGCCTGGTTAAGGCTTACTGGAAAGGCGAGTACCGGGAAATTCCCTGGTTTACTGTTGCTGCCATCGTTACGGCCTTACTTTATGTGTTTAACCCATTGGATGTTCTGCCGGATGTGATTCCCTTCCTGGGGCTGACGGATGACGCGCTGATTCTGGCCGTCTGTCTCAAGCTTGTACAACAGGATCTGGATGATTATGAAGCCTGGCGAGCAGGAAATGCCTCGACAGGTACAGAACAGCCAGACGTTAAAAACGAATAATTTCCTTTTATTTCAAAGTCAAAAAAGCTGCCAGTGAATATCAGGCAGCTTTTTTTGTGTCTGAGACAGTGGTAGTTACAAAGTTATACATTTTATTTTCTTGTACAACTCGTTAAACTTAACTAACATCATTGTACAAGATGATTTTTTGTACAGGTGTGAGATGAGTATCCCGGTAGGTATTAGTGCATGTGTACTTGGCGAGAAAGTGCGCTTTGATGGCGGACACAAAAGAAACCGCTTTGTGACGGACGAACTGGCAAAATTTGTACAGTTTCGCCCGGTTTGCCCTGAAATGGCAATCGGCCTGCCTGTTCCACGCCCAACAATACGGCTGGTACAGCAGGAAAATGGTGAGCGCCTGGTCGATAGCAAAGGCGGTGAGCTGGATGTCACCGAAAAAATGAAGGCGTTTGCTGATAAGCACATCAGCGGCATTCAATCTCTGTGTGGTTTTGTAGTATGTGCCAAATCACCCACTTGTGGCATGGAAAGGGTGAAGCTGTATATCCCGAACGGTAACACAGTACCGGGGGGCACAGTGGGGGTGTTTACCCGAAAATTGATGGCAGCTATGCCCTGGTTACCCGTCGAAGAGGACGGGCGGTTGCATGACCCAGCGCTGCGTGAAAACTTTGTGTTTCGTATTTATGCCTTACATGATTTTTATCAAAACATGGGCAGTGGCTTGAGCATGGATGCGTTCGTTAAATTTCATTCACGCTATAAATACGTCCTGATGGCACACAGCCCAACAGCGTACAGAGAGTTGGGGCGGCTAGTGGCCGGCATCAAAGACTGGGATCTGGCGGAATTTTCCGTTGAATACCGTCAGCAGTTCATGGATGCCCTGAGCAAACATGCTCGCCGAAGCAACAACACCAATGTGCTAATGCATTTACAGGGTTATTTCAAACGCAACCTGACCGGCGAACAAAAGCAGGAATTGCTGGACCTGATTGAAAGCTACCGCCTGGGTCATCAGCCTATTCTGGCCCCTCTGGTCTTGATCAAACATTACCTGAAAGAATACCCGGATCCGTATCTGCAGTTGCAGACCTTTCTTAATCCGTATCCGGAGGAGTTGAAATTACGTTATGGCCTCTGAAGTTATGTTATTCGCTATTAGAGAAGTGTCTGAAATGACGGGGGTGAATTCCGTCACTTTACGCGCATGGCAACGCCGGTACGGGCTGCTCAAGCCACAGCGCACAGAAAAAGGGCACCGCTTATATACACAGGCGGATATTGAAAAGATCCGTTTGATCCTGTCCTGGCTTGAGAAAGGCGTTGCTATCAGCAAGGTAAGGCCGTTACTCGAAGGCCAGGTGAGTGACGCCAGCGGTCAGGAAAAAGGCAGTGATGGGATAGCACCGATACTGGGCGCTTTATCAGATTGCCGGCGCGAAAAACTCGAACAGTTACTGAGCCAGCTGATGAAAGAATACCCGCTGCCAATGTTTGTCGAAAAAGTGGTAGTGCCTGTAGACACCCAGGTAAACGATCCGGCTAATCCGCTGCGGGCGATTCAGCAAGCACTGTGGCAATCCACTCTGATAGAGCAATGCGCCAGCCTGGTAGCCAAAACACGTAAACGGAGCAGCCGCAAAGCCATGCTGCTGAGCTTTGAACCGGCCCAGGATGGCATTACGCATTACATCTGGCTCACCGCTCTGTCACTGAGCAATGAAGGTTACAGTGTCACTCTGCTGGGTAATCTGCCGTTTAACAGCAAATTACACGGTCTGGAAGCGGCAGTCTCGCAACAGGCATTTGAATCTGTGGTTGTGATTGGGGAAAGCAAGCTTCCTCCGGCGATTTTAAAGCAACTTGCGCGTGTAGACAGCGAGTGTCAGTGTCCGGTCTCGCTGAAAGGCAGTATCGCCGCTATCCATGCTGACTGGGTGCAGCAGTTAAAAGGAGCCTGATGCCATGACCGCGACCAATAGCAGCAATCGATGCCTGATGTGGTTTCGGGCAGATTTGAGAACGGTCGATAACACGGCCCTGATTCAGGCATGCCAGAAGTACCATTCTGTGCTGGCGGTGTTCATTGCCACGCCTGAACAGTGGGCGAGTCACGATGTGGCTCCCATCCAGATCGATTTTATTCGCCGTCGGTTAGCTGTGCTCCAGTCTCAGCTGGCTGAACTCAATATTCCACTGCGCATAGAGGCAGTTGCTGACTTTAACGCTGTCCCTGACTGTCTGATAACGCTGGCTCACGACTGGCAGGCAGAGCATGTGTTCTGTAACAAGCAGTATGAATGGAATGAGCGCCAACGTGACATGGCTACGGGTCATGCGCTGGCAGAGGCGGGGATCAAATTCAGCGCTCTGGAAGATACCTGTGTGCTGCCTGCCGGCAGTGTTCTGACTCGTCAGGGCGAGTCTTTCAGAGTATATACGCCTTTTCGCCGCGAATGGTTACGTCTGTTCCAGCAAAGCCCGGCGCTGGCGCAACCTGTGCCGCAACCTGTATCACCCGATGACTGTACCTACCGTTTTGGCTCCGTGATTGAGACCAACTTCGGACCGTCATGGATGAACTGTCCGATGGCAGACAGCAGTCGCTGGCCAGTGGAAGAAAACTCTATCCGCGATGCGCTGATGCGCTTTTGTATCGAGCATATTGCGGACTACGGCGAGCAGCGGGATTTTCCTGCCGTGGAGGGCACCAGCAAATTATCACCGTATCTGGCTATTGGTGCCTTGTCGGCCCGGCAATGCGTCTCTGCGATTTTACATGAGTACCCGCACGCAATTGAGAAGCAGGACGCAGGGCCTTTTGTCTGGCTCAATGAAATTATCTGGCGTGAGTTTTACCGTCATCTCATTGAGGCTTACCCGAAAGTCAGCCGAGCCCAGCCATTTGTCGGCTGGACAAGACAAGTGACCTGGCATTCCGACAAAGCAGCACTGGCACGTTGGCAACAGGGAGAAACCGGTTTTCCCATCGTCGATGCCGCCATGCGCCAGCTGAAAGCCACCGGCTGGATGCACAACCGACTGCGGATGATTACCGCCAGCTTCTTAACCAAGGATTTGCTGATCCACTGGCAGGCGGGCGAGCAGTGGTTCATGTCTCATCTGATCGACGGGGATTTGGCATCGAATAACGGTGGCTGGCAATGGGCGGCATCTACCGGCACCGATGCTCAGCCCTATTTTCGGGTATTCAATCCGACTACGCAGGGAAAAAAGTTTGATCCAAATGGTGAGTTCATACGTATATGGGTAAAAGAGCTCGAAAACGTGCCTGACAAGTATATTCACACCCCCCATGAATGGTCAGGCGCAGCCAGCCTTGAGTATCCCACGCCTATGGTGGATCACAAGTTGGCGAGATTACATGCCATTGAGGCATTTAAACAGGCAAAAGCCACATCATGAAAGATCAAGGTCGCGAACTTGTTATGAGTAAATGGGGAGTTCACCCTGGCACTGTGACGCTCTTCTTTGAAAAATCGGGAAAGTGACGTTGTCACATGTTGTGTGAGGTTCTGATTCAAGTGGTTGAAGCGCGAGCCAGTGCGACTATACGTTTGAGCAGCCAGCGCAGCAAGGTCGGTATGTGGTCAATTTCCTCACTGTCTGTAAACTCCACCATGGCCAGAGCGACATCTGGTTTCGCATGATGTTTGAGCGCTTTTTGTATGATTTTTTTGGGTGGCGCAGGGTGGTCATCCGACACTCGTGCCAGCTTACGAAACAGGGGTTCATAGCCGTGGTGAAACAGGAAATGTTCGATATCGAGATCGGGTAAGACAGTTAACCTGTGTTTGTCTGATTCGCTGCCAAGCATGTGCCGCACCGTTTCTGCGTACTTCTTACCTGCGGCATCACCATCTGTCACGACATGCCATTCTATTCCCATCAATTTCGCAATTTTGATGATAGGCCTCAGGCCACTTTGTGCAAATTCAATCACCTGCACGCCTTCTGAAGCAAAGTTGTAGCCGCACCGGTAACCAAATTCATTTAACAGCCAGACTTCTGTTTCCCCTTCCACGAGCAACCAGGCCCGGGCATACAGTGCGCCGGGGCGATGTAACCGCACATGAAAGCCGACTCTGCGCAGTTCATCCCGGCTCAGGCTGTGGCTGTCAAGGCTGTAGACTCGGGTTTTATCGGGTTCTCTGTTGAGTTTCTTTATACTGTTCAACGGGACAACAGAGGCCAGTTCCGGGCTGTTGGTGGTAAGAATTTTCTGCATCGGCATATTAACGACAAAAGCCCAGGCCTGATGAAGAATGATGGGGTGAAGTCTGCCTTCCGGGTCTTCAAGGATCATGATGGGGCGTGATATACGCTTCAGTTCTACCGGCCCCCGTGCGCGGATGTAGGCATTGATGAGCCCCATCAGTACCAGTTTGTTTTGCTTGGTCATTTCCGGACGGGCCAGCATTTCCAGAGGGTTAGGGGAATAGTGACTGCGTTCAGGGAAATGCCGGTGGCCCCTGTGGGGCGTTTTATGGTGCGGTGTAAACGCAAAATAATGATCAACCAGCGTCCGCAATGCCCGGATACTACTTTTGATTTCATCGCTGCTGACATGGCCGGGACGGGTCAGCAGGCGGCGGCAAGTGTTATCCAGCCGGCGCTCTATTCGGGTGTTGAGGGCATTGCGTTGTTCCTGATCGAGCTCTTCCTGCTGCTCTGCGTCAAGCCGCAGTTGCCTCGCATCGCGGATCCGCACTATGGGATGTAAAACCATCAGTTGCCTAGCCAGCTTGTTGCTATCCGGGCAGTCAATGATATTGCCACCGGCATCAAGAAAATGGCGTTCTGTGATCACTTTGTCGTCTTCACGTTCGCTGCTTATCTGATAGTAAAACTGCTTACCATCTTTGCCGTTCCTGACCCACACGGGCTTGAAGGAGCGGTAGCGTCGCGCTTTGTGCTCGCCCGGATAATCTTCAACCCAGTTCAGGACGATTTGCAGCTGAGAGACCTGAGTATGGCCCAGTGAGTAGTCAACATGAAAGTCAGAAAAATGAAAGTTATGGAATTTGGCGTCCGGTGAGAGTGCGATACTGAGTGCATCCAGTAGGGAAGATTTACCCCAGGTGTTTTCACCTATGAGTACCGTCAGCTCATTCAGTGTCAGAGACAAGCGCTTGATACCTCTGAAACCGGCAATTTCGATTCTGCTTAAATGCATTCTTCACCTGCCCACAGTGTTTGCTTACTGTAAGCCTATAGCATTAACAGACAGTGTGTTCATGTATATGCTCACAAAATTGGCAGAAGCTGTTGATTTTCATCGTGATTGAAATTGAGCCCGGACGGCTGCTTGTGATGAAGGGATGGGGTTGTTATAGTCCAGACCAGACAACAATCCGGGCAATGGCTCAGGATTATCAAACACCTATTGGGTAAAACAAACCCAAATTTTCAGGAGTTGGCTGATGGCAAAAATTATTCATACCATGGTGCGAGTGCATGATCTGGAGAAGTCCCTCGTCTTTTATAAACAGGCGCTGGAATTAGATGTTGCTCACCGCTTGGATTTTGATGACTTCAGCCTGGTCTATCTGCGCAATGATGAGAATGATATGGAGCTGGAGCTGACCTGGAATAAAGGTGCTGAGCCCTATACTCACGGCAGCGGCTACGGTCACATTGCCGTGGCTGTGGATGACTTGGACGCTGAACACGAGAAGCTGCACTCTCTGGGGTATGCGCCACTGGATATTAAAGAGTTTTCTCGCGATGGCCAGTTACTGGCACGCTTCTTTTTTGTTTTAGACCCGGATGGCTATAAAATTGAAGTCCTGCAGCGGCATGGACACTATCAGTAATACGTTTTACGTATGAACCTGTGAATGTATCAGAAGGCAGCATTAACGCTGCCTTTTCTGACTTTCAGTTGCCTGTTTATGGTGATATTTTTGTGACAGATGAGATATTCATCCCTGGATACGGGCCTTTCCTGTATGATGATATGCACAATGTGATAAAAATCATATCTGATTGAAATATTTCACGGAGAACAGAAAGCCTTTATGACCCGACACACTCAAGCCCGAATCACCATCGCCCATATCAACGATACGCACTCTCACTTTGAACCCTCTGCAATCAAACTGACTTTGCCCGAACATGTGTTAATTCAAACACCAGGCCAGTCTGTTACCGGGAATGAGCATGAGACGACTGTGTATGCCAGTTGTGGCGGGTTTGCACGGGTATTGACGGCGGTGAAAGAGGCAAGAAAGCAAGCGTATTTAAATGGCCGTGAGTTTATGTTTGTGCATGCCGGCGACTGCTTTCAGGGCACATTGTATTTTTCTCTGTTTAAAGGTGAGTCTAATGCCAGACTGCTTAATGCGATTGGCGTAGAAGCTATGGCGCTGGGCAATCATGAACTGGATATGGGTAACACGCTGGTTGCCGATTTTCTGGATCAGGTCGATTTTCCAATGCTGGCCGGTAACTGGGATCTGAGTCAGGAAGATCAATCCAAGCGTAACCCGCTGAGACCCAAGTCAAACCTGCTGGCCTATAACAATGAGACGGGTTGCGCACGTTATATGCTGAAAGACGTGCAGGGAGAACCTGTCGCGCTCTTTGGCCTGACCATTGAAAATATGGATAAAATTGCCAACCCGGACCCGGATACCTCTTTCCGGTCGGTAGTTTCCGTTGCTGAAAAGACCATTGCTGAGTTACACCGTCACGGCGTGAACAAAATCGTGCTTCTCAGTCATCTTGGCTATGAACGTGATCTTGAACTGGCTGAAAAAGTGGAAGGGATCGCCGTTATCATTGGCGGCCATACCCATACCATGCAAGGGGATTTCACCAATGTCGGATACGGCAAAAAAGACCAGTATGCCGTCAATATTAACGGTACTTGTGTGGTGCAGGCCGGTTGTAATGCACTGGCGCTGGGACAGGTTTCGATCGATTTCGCGGCTGATGGTAGTGTTGAACAGGTGTCAGGCGGTAATCAGTTGCTGCTTGGCCGTCAATTTACTCTGGATGCCACTCGCAATGAGCATTTAGACCCGGATTGCCATGAAGTGGTAAAACACTATCTTCAGCAGCAACCCAATATCACTATGTGCGCTAAGGATCCGGTTGTAGAGAATATTCTGAATCTGGATTATCGTCCTGCGGTTCGAGAGCGACAGACCAATAAAGTGGCGGAGGTTACTGAATCACTCCGTCATGTCAGAGTGCCTGATAGCCATGGTGCGAGTGCTATTGCCCCTCTGGTGGTTGAAAGTTTTGTTCATCATGGCAGACAGATGGGCTTTGAGGTTGATTTTGGCATTCACAATGCTGGTGGTGTCAGAACCTCGCTGAACCCAGGGCCTATCAGTTCTGCAGATATTGCCGGGCGCTTATTACCTTTCGCCATTGGGCTGATGGTCTATAAAGTCAGAGGCGCCAAAGTGCGTGAAGCGCTGGAAGGTGCGATAGATAATGCTGTTGATAACGGAGTTGAAGGCACGGGTACCGGCAGTTTCCCTTATACGGCCCATCTGCGTTTTACTTATCGCTGTTGCCTGCCGAAAGGTCAGCGGATAGAAAAACTGGCTTATTTCAAAGAAGGGGACTGGTTGCCTCTGGAAGACGACGCTGTTTATACCTCAGTGTCGTCCGGTTATACGGCGACAGGCAAAGAAGGCTATCAGGCGCTGCTGGACTGTGAAATGGCGCCTTTATCACTCGATTGTACAATGGCTGAAGCGTTTGAAAATTATGCGCGTTATCAGCAACAGCTTTCTGCACCGAAAGATGATCTGATCACTTACATTCCCTGTGAGTGCGAGCATGTTGATCACGAACATGGTGCGGCGTAAAGCTCAGCATCAGTTGTTGGCAACTCACCGTCAGGCCTGGCAATACGTCAGGCTTTTTTATCTGTATTTTCCATTTAATGATGCTAGCCCTTCGGTCGACTGATTACTGATAAGGTGATTAAGCAAGAGTCGGGTATGAATCGGGATTGGCTGGATGCAATTTTAATCAGTGTTTGGATTGTGGCCTGGAGTGCACTGACATACTGGGTACCAGTGTCAGGCATCTGATTAACTGAAATAAGGAAGAGGTATTCAGCAGAATACCTCTTTACGCGTCAGAAGCGTTTAAGCGAATGCGGCTTCGGAAGCCGTGTTGCCTTCACCTGTCTGCGATGACAGGTGCGCTAATCGGTAGGCAGCAAGATCTTCAATGGTTAAAACCGGCATATCATGACGCTTGCCGAATGATATTACTTCAGGCAAACGGGCCATGGTGCCATCGGGGTAGGTCAGTTCACAAAGCACGCCGAACGGCTTTTTGCCAGCTAAGCGCATGAGATCTATGGTTGCCTCTGTATGACCACGACGACCCAGCACACCTTCAGAATTTGCTTTGAGCGGAAAAACATGGCCAGGCCTGTGCAAATCTCCGGGCTGTGCGTCATCGGCAATTGCTGCTTTGATGGTGGTGACACGATCAGCGGCAGAAACGCCTGTAGTAACTCCCTTTGCAGCCTCGATGGTTACCGTAAAACCGGTTTGATTTACGCTGGTATTATTGTCGACCATCATGGGTAACGCGAGTTGCTCTACCCGATCTTGGGGTAAGCACAAGCAGACAATGCCTGAGCACTCGCGAATCATCAGTGCCATTTGCTCAGTCGTGAGCGAATCGGCGGCATAAATGATATCACCTTCGTTTTCACGATCTTCGTCGTCAACCACCAAAACACCACGACCTTCACGAATAGCGCGGATGCCGGTTTCAACGCGCTCGAAAGCGGTACCAAAAGGGGAAAGCAGAGACTGATTCATGGTATGTACTCCATTATTAACATTAACGTTACCAGAATCAGGGCGCAAAAAAACAGCGTTTCAGCCAGGCTGAAATAGCTTTACAGGTAGGTGTTAGCAGGCAAGCCACAGGCTCGCTGAACATAATGTAAAAGCAAGAAACAAATCCGCTGATTCTCTTCCATCCGGACTATAACCGTCGGCTCTGGACTCGCTGCATTCAGTAGAGAATACAGTTTCACCAGATCTGCTGACCTTCATCCACACTGAGTGTGATTACGATGAAGCGCTCGCGGGCTTCTGTCGAAAAAGGCATGACTTTATCAGCCTGTTTCTGTCAGTTACCGCCGGTGGGGAATTTCACCCCGCCCTGAGAATTCCAGTCGATAATAATGAAATCACTGCGCGAAGAGCAAGACTGTCATCACGTTAAAGGATATTTATCTGTTCAATCAGCACAACTGCTTGTTTTCTGCTCACGGAATCAGTTCACAGAGGGCGTTTGCGTTGGGTTCTTGCTGTTGAGTAAGTTGCTCATCCATTTTACCACTAACGGCATGGCATAGATTGGAAGCTGAAGTGCACCAACAAGAATGAGATAGTCTGGGCCTAATGCGGTTCCGGCGACGGTATAAGTCAGCAAGACATTCCGATTGGCGGAAGTGATGCCTGCAAGAAGACCATTCTGAACATTTTTCCGCATAAACAGCAGAAAGCCAGTAATAAAGAAGAGCAGGCATATTGCGATACCGTAACCAAAGTAAAGTAATCCTTGCTGCCATGACTGATCGACAAATGTACGAAAGTCAGCCATCAGCCCCAGCGGAAATGCCGGAACCAGCAAAATAGTTACTTGTGCAATTTTACTGTGCGTCCGCTGAAGAATGTGGGAAGGAACGTAGCGGTGACACAGGTCTGATAGCAGCATAGGACCAAAAATGAAAATAACCAGTCGCTGGAAATATGTCATCAGATCAAGACCGAAGCTGTCATGCTGGAAAAGGTAGAGATTGATACAAAGCACAACGGGCATCAGCAGCGTGGTGGCAATAGTCATCGCCATCGCGGTCATCACATCCAGCCCAACTGAGCGTGCTATGGCTGGTGTGGCAAATAATGATCCGGTTGCCGCAACCGCTGAAATAGCCAGGATCAGTGACGCGGAAGCCCCCAACACAGAGGCAATGAAGGTTGAGAGTATTGACAGCAATGCGGCATGATAAAAGGCGTATACCCAGATTTTAGGCTGAAATAAAAGGCTGATTAAGGCGTTTTGTTTCATCCCAATCAAAGTAAACAACATTAAAAAGAACAGAATGTAAGGCAAATAAGGGAAAACTGCAGTAGATATCGCTGGAAAGGAAAATCCAATGACAGCTGCAAGTAATAAAAGTATTGAAGAGTGTCTCGTAAGCAGGGATAACATCTTTAATCCTGTGTGATTGTTAATTGGTTGTGAACTTTGGTTGAGCCTAATCTGATAACACGCTATTTAGGCATTAATTGATACCATTTCGTGACAGATTATTCATCTCTTCAGCGTATATATTTTTTGCTGTCACTCAAATTGAAACCTTTACGTAACAGATTAGATTTTTTTATGGGTCATTGGAAAAAATGTCATTTTTAGTTCAAAAATCAACCGGTTAGTATTTGTCCTGTAGAACAACATTAAACCCACCAAAAATGAGGCAATCATGGCACAGGCAATGCACTTCGACACCATCACAAATCAGGACGTCATGGAGAAGAAAGCCTATTCGCTGAACATCAAAGGATTGATTGCACACGCACTGGATATTTTGTTACCCCGTCAGCAGGTATCCGTTAAGACTTATCAGGTTTCTCATCTGCCAGTTCACTTGCAGAAAGACATTGGTCTGATTCGGTAAGCATATCACTTGCAAGACAACATAAGCGCCGGCCCTGAAGCCGGCGTTTTTTTGTTAATTTTTCTTATGTGAATATAGTGTAAGACAATGGTGGATAAAACGGAGTTAGAACATTTTCATCATAATTATCAGTTTTTAATCTGTTTGGGTTTATTTTACATAAGCATATGGCATGATAGTGTCATTAAATATATCGGAAAGGAGTGCTTTCGTGGGTTTCTGGTCAAAGCTCTTTGGAAGAGAAACGGCAGATTCGAAAACGCTTGAAGTGACACCTGAGGAATATAAAGGGTATCTCATTTACCCTGAACCTATTTCCGAAGGCGGGCAGTTTCGGATTGCTGGCAGGATTTGCAAAGAATGTGAAGGTGAGTTGAAAACACACACTTTCATACGGTCAGATTTGCTGGCAAGCAAAGCGGATGCGACAACATTTATGGTGAATAAAGCCAAGATGTTCATCGATCAGACCGGCGAAGCCATGTTCCGGTAAATTCAGTGCATTGTCTGAGGGAGTAAAGACGCTGCGCTGACATGAATGCTTAGAGGCCGGTGCTTTTTATCAGGGAACCGGACCCCGGTTATTGCACATTCTATTTTTTGCATAGCTGGTGGGAAACCCTGAATGTTGTTGGGAGAAAACGGCAAATCGTGGGTGTGTAGTTCATTCTCTTTCAGTTTTTTGGCTGATCAGTGAAACGGACTACAGAGCCTGAGTTTGCCCTACATTGTTGGTGTTATTAACTTCAAGTAAGTCAAAAACATCCGTTGTTTAATCTCAAGTAAAGAGTGTTGTATTGGTTCCATTCTCAGCCGTTGCGATACTGGGAACTGGATACTAAATGTGTACATTTTGCTACTGTTCAGGGAATAACGATGCAGATAGGTGTGCCTAAAGAAATACTCGCGAATGAAACGCGAGTGGCTGCGACGCCGAAAACGGTCGAGCAGTTATTAAAAATGGGGTTCAGTGTTGCTGTTGAACATGACGCTGGTATTCACGCAAGTTTTGATGACGCTGCTTTTGAAGCTGCAGGCGCTAGTGTCGTGTCTACGGAAGAAGTGTGGCAGTCAGACCTGATTTTTAAAGTGAATGCCCCCAGTGATGATGAGATTGCTCTCCTGAAAGAGGGGGCAAGCTTGGTCAGCTTTATCTGGCCGGCGCAGAATCCAGAATTGCTGAAGAAACTGTCCAGTAAAAATATCAACGTAATGGCTATGGATTCGGTGCCGCGTATCTCACGAGCACAAGCCCTGGATGCATTGAGTTCTATGGCAAACATTGCCGGTTATCGTGCTGTCGTTGAAGCTGCCCACGAATTTGGACGTTTCTTTACCGGGCAGATTACTGCTGCTGGTAAAGTACCGCCAGCAAAAGTGCTGGTTGCAGGTGCGGGGGTTGCTGGATTGGCCGCTATCGGTGCTGCGGGCAGCCTGGGTGCCATTGTTCGCGCCTTCGATGTGCGTCCTGAAGTCAAAGAGCAAGTGCAGTCTATGGGTGCTGAGTTCCTTGAAGTCGATTTCAAGGAAGATACCAGCACAGGTGATGGCTACGCGAAAGAAATGTCAGACGAATTTAACAAGGCTGCTGAGCGTTTGTACGCAGAGCAGGCGAAAGACGTTGACATCATTATTACTACTGCGCTGATTCCCGGCCGCCCGGCTCCTCGCCTGATTACCCAGGAAATGGTTGATTCTATGAAGCCCGGCAGCGTTATTGTCGACCTTGCTGCTGCCAATGGCGGAAACTGTGCCTATACCGAAGCCGATAAAGTTATCACTACACCTAACGGTGTGAAAATTATCGGTTACACCGATATGGTCAGCCGTCTGCCGAATCAGTCGTCCCAGCTTTATGCCACCAACCTGGTCAATTTGATGAAGCTGCTGTGTAAAGAAAAAGACGGCAACATAGATATCAACTTTGATGATGAAGTACTGCGCGGTTTAACTGTGGTTAAAGAAGGTGAACTCACCTGGCCAGCACCACCCATTAAAGTATCCGCTGCTCCGCAGCAAGAAAAAGCAGTTGCCGCACCTGTTACTAAAGCAGTCAAAGAGCCAATGCCGCCAGCGAGAAAGTATGGTCTGATGGCAGCAGGGGCGTTATTGTTTGGCTGGGTCGCGAATTATGCTCCTGCTGAATTCCTTTCTCACTTCACGGTTTTTGTTCTGGCCTGTGTGGTGGGCTACTACGTCGTATGGAACGTTACGCATGCATTGCACACACCTCTGATGTCAGTGACCAATGCTATATCCGGTATCATTATTGTCGGTGCCTTATTGCAGATTGGTCAGGGGGTTGGCGTTGTGTCCTTCTTTGCCTTTATTGCTGTTTTGATCGCAAGTATCAATATTTTTGGTGGCTTTACCGTCACTAAGCGGATGCTTGAAATGTTCCGTAAAGATAAGTAAGGGAGTTGTTATCAATGTCTGCAGGAATTGTTCAAGCGGCCTACATTATTGCTGCTGTCCTTTTTATAATGTCGCTGGCAGGACTCTCTAAACAGGAATCCGCAAAGTCAGGTAACTACTTTGGTATGGCAGGAATGGCCATAGCACTGATTGCTACTATTTTTGGCCCGGAATCAGCAGGAACTGGCTGGATTATTCTGGCCATGATTGTGGGTGGTGCGATTGGTATTTACTATGCCAAGAAAGTTGAAATGACTCAGATGCCAGAGCTGGTTGCTATTCTTCACAGTTTTGTGGGTATGGCTGCCGTGCTGGTCGGTTTCAATACTTTCCTTGACCATGGTGAAGCACTGACTGGTGCGATGTTAACCATTCATTTGGTTGAAATTTTTATCGGTGTCTTCATCGGTGCTGTAACCTTTACAGGCTCCGTGGTGGCTTTTGGTAAACTTCGCGGTTCAATGTCATCCAAGCCTTTGATGCTGCCTCATCGCCATAAACTGAACTTGCTGGCTGTGCTGGTTTCTCTTGTTTTACTGACAGTGTTTGTGGATCCGGATCCTTCGATATTCCCACTCATTGTTGTGACAATTATCGCTTTAGCATTCGGTTATCATTTGGTCGCATCGATCGGTGGTGCGGATATGCCGGTTGTCGTGTCAATGCTGAACTCATATTCAGGATGGGCCGCCGCAGCGGCTGGCTTTATGCTGGCCAATGATCTGCTGATTGTGACTGGTGCTTTGGTTGGCTCTTCAGGTGCGATACTGTCTTACATCATGTGTAAGGCAATGAATCGTTCATTTGTCAGTGTCATTGCAGGTGGTTTTGGTACAGATGGCTCAGTTTCTACCGGTGATGAAGAAGTGGGCGAGTACCACGAATCCTCTGCGGAAGAAGTGGCAGAGATGCTGAAAGATGCTCGCTCTGTGATCATCACACCAGGATACGGAATGGCGGTTGCGCAAGCGCAGTATCCGGTACACGAAATAACAGAGAAACTACGGGCAAAAGGGGTGGATGTCAGATTTGGTATTCACCCGGTTGCAGGTCGTTTGCCTGGTCACATGAATGTACTGCTGGCTGAAGCGAGAGTGCCCTACGATATTGTCCTGGAAATGGACGAGATTAATGAGGACTTCTCAGAGACAGACGTTGTACTGGTGATCGGTGCTAACGATACGGTTAACCCGGCGGCAATGGAAGACCCAGGTAGCCCGATTGCCGGTATGCCAGTTCTGGAAGTGTGGAACGCGAAACACGTTATCGTATTTAAGCGCTCAATGAATACCGGTTATGCAGGTGTGCAAAACCCATTGTTCTTCAAAGAAAACACCCAGATGCTGTTTGGCGATGCCAAAGAGAGTGTTGAGAACATTGCCCGTTTTTTGTAAGTAATACAGTAAACCACTAATTAAACGCCGCTTATTGAGCGGCGTTTTTCTTTTCCTATTTTTGATGCCTGATGCAAAGCTTCAACAGAAAAATGAATGAGTAGTCTGTTATCTGGGCCTGATTGACCTGTTAGGGTGGCGAGAATGCCTAATCCCTTTATAGTTATCTGATCTAATGACAATTTTCTGACAATACTGAACCGGTGAATGTTAAACTTCCGCGCTATGAAAAAGTATGTGCTAATTATTTCTATTCTGTTTACAGGCTCCCTTAAAGCGGAGACGGAAAGTTTACCTGATCGTATGTCAGCGGCTCGTGCTGAATTGCTTTCCAGTAAACCTCTGGCTACATACGATTTTCGACAGTTACAAAGTCGTTACCCGACACCGTTACTGCTGCCATCCAGTTTGTTGCCGCAGTCAGCCAAGTACCCGCTATCGGCGCTGCGGCACCTTTATCAAAATGCGGAAACTTGTAAGGGCCCATGGCCAGTCAGCCCTTTGGTAACACATCCTGTGGTTTTTACTCGCGCGATGTGTAACAGCGTTGTGTTACCAAGAGGCTGGTTTGTACGTTCTGGCTATATTCATCCAGGCGGTGGGAGCTATGCTGCACGTTATCTGGAAAAGTTTCCAAATCGCAATAAAGAACTGGAAAACTACTTACACATTCAGGAGCGTGATTTAGCTGCGACAGGCACTGTGCTGGGACGATTACAGCGGATGAGCAGTGAAGAAATCCGAGTGTTTATTGCCGGTGCGGAAGCTTTTATATCCAATGGCGAACTTTGGATCCGGAATGGGAATGAATACCATGTCTATGATCAGCCTACATGGGCGCAGGCACTGGCAAAGCATGATCTGCACTTCACGCGTTTGGTTGCCACTGACTTCTGCTTAGTCAAAAGTGGCAACATTTGCTGGCAAGAAGAAGACAAGTCGTACCTGACGACATATTTGCTTGCAGGATTGCTGGTTGTCAATATTGGCTTACTCATGGGTTGGGTGATGTATCGCTGGCGAATTCGCCGACGAGCGATGCAGGAAAGAATGTTAGTCCTGCAAATCTTGACTCACGAGCTACGTACACCAATCGCAAGTTTGAGCATGACGGTGGAAGGTTTTCGTCGTCACTTTGATGCTTTGCCTGAAACCCTATATGATGAGTTCAGACGATTGACCGAAGATTCACGCCGATTAAGGCAGTTGGCTGAGGCCAGTAAGGATTACCTGCAGGCGAATCATCAAGAATTGAGTGTTCAGAATCTGGAGTCCTTTAATGAATGGATTGAATTTATTGCAGAACCCTATGATGTGACCTTGTCACTTGCTGAGGACCGTAGTGTCAAGGTCAATATGTACTGGCTTGGAACCTGTATTGATAACTTGCTGTCCAATGCTCACAAATATGGCCAGGCACCGATTGAATTAACATCATCGTTCAAAGATGGAAAATTGATTGTCAAAGTAAAAGACCAGGGAAATTTAGGTAGTAAGGATTGGACCCGACTGAGAAAACCCTTTGTGAGTGAAAAGGGCTTAGGGTTGGGACTGACAATCGTTGAATCGATGATCCGTCGAATGGGTGGGCGGATGAAATTAATAGGTCCGCCAACCACTTTTATTTTGGAGATACCGTGTGAATCAAACTCTGCTACTGGTTGAAGATGACCGCAACCTTGCTGATGGTTTGCTCGAATGTTTGAAAGAAGCAGGCTATGAGTGCCTGTATGCTGACTGTGCAACCAATGTTGAAAATCTGTGGGCGCAAGCCGATCTGGTTGTTCTTGACCGCCAGCTACCCGAAGGAGACTCGCTGACTTACCTTGAAGGTTGGTTAAAGCTTAAATCGGTTCCCGTGATTCTGCTTACAGCAATGGTGTCTGTGAATGACAAGGTGATTGGCCTTGACTCAGGCGCCAAAGATTACCTGACTAAACCTTTTGCAGAAGAAGAACTGCTGGCGCGTATTCGTGTTCACTTGAGAAATGGTGAGTCTGAATCGCAAAATGCAAACCTGATTGCTATCGGTGAAACACTGATTAATCTGGAAAGTCGTGAAGTGAAGCAAAAAGGGGACTCTGTCACTCTCACTCGCACGGAATTCGAGCTGCTTGTTTTCCTTGCAAAACATTCAGGCCGAGTTTTCACCCGGGATGAGCTGCTTGATCAGGTGTGGGGCTATAACCATTATCCGACAACACGTACTGTCGATACCCATATCCTGCAGTTACGTCAAAAGCTGCCTGGTATTGAGATCGAAACTCTGCGCGGTGTTGGCTATCGGATGAAAGCACCGCAAGAATGAAATCGCTGTGGGTAACACCTGCCTTTGGGATCATGACATGTCTGTTCATGATCCCTCAAGCGTCGGCTAAATGGTTTGTGGGTAAGGATCTCTACACTGTTGCACACCAGCGATTACTGGAAGGGAACACAGCAGCCAGTTTCGAGACTATGGTTCAGGCCTGGCAGCAGCTTCCTTCAGAGGAGCAGCAGGCTAACCTGAATGATTTACTTGAGCTTGCCATTACAGAAGATTGCGGTTTCAGTTTGAAACAGCGAAGTCTGCCTGAGTGGCTGTCTAAAGTGGCTGTTCGACGTGAAGTGATCCAGAACCTGAACCAGGTATTACTGAGGTTGTCTGTTACGGGAATTACTCAGGCTAAGCAGCTTGAGGTCACATTTTCCCGCTGGCCAGACACTCAATTCAGCATGCCTGCGGCCTTAATTTCTGAGAATGGTCAGTTTGTCACGGAATCTCGCCGTCTAGATGAGCCCTTAGCTGCAGGCCTTTATCAGTTGAAAATTACGGCAGGTAAGGAGCGTAGCTGGAATTCCTGGGTCATACTGACCAAGCCGGATCCTAAACAGAAAATTGGCTGGAAAGACAGTAAAAACTGGCGTATTGAGCGTGAAGTCTTACCCAATTCAACGTGTCCATCGCCTGTATTGTCGATGAATTTGTTTGACTTGAACGATACAAACTGGAGCCCGATCTGGACTCAGGATGTTGATGGAAAACTACCGACAAGTTTGCCGGCGATTGATGTACCTGATGGCCGCTACTGGCTGAGTGTCGGACTGGTTGAAAGCCGCTGGCAGGGAGACATCTCTATTTTGGATATTCAACGAATAACCCGGCCTGTTGATTATCCTGATTTTTAACAGCGAAAGCAGAGTAAGAACCCGCTGGATGATTCAGAAACGGTAGCGCAGGTTTGACCACCTGCAACCAAGACCACAGTGTCTTGGTTTATTGTTTTACATCAACCTGTCTCTTCCATAATTGTCTATTATGTCTTTTTTACTGTAAATAGTGAAAAGCACATGCAAATTGTTGATAAAGCTTCCGCGCTGAGGATCCCCCCGTTTTTACGTTTGGCGTTTCGGCCCTTTTTTCTGGCTGCTGGTCTGTTCTCCGTGATCACAATGTTGATCTGGGCGGGCTTTTGGTCCGGCTTCATGCTGTTCCCTATGTACGGAAATCCAGTGTGGTGGCACAGCCACGAAATGCTGTTTGGATTTACCGGTGCTGTGATTGTTGGATTTCTGCTGACTGCAGTACAAAACTGGACAGGTGTTCCTGGTATCAGCGGCTGGAAGCTGGGGCTGGTGTTTGCAATATGGTTGATTGCGAGAGTTGCGCTGCTTGTTATGGCTCCCCATGCAGTCTGGATGATACTTGATCTGCTTTGGCTGGCTATGGCACTCCTTTTTCTGGCGATACCTATAATCAGAAATCGCCAGTGGCGAAATGTCCTTTTTCTGCCAGTGTTGTTTCTGTTGTTGTTTCTGAATACTCGTATGCATGGAATCGTACTGGGTTGGAGCCATGTTCCGCTGAGCACTGTGGCATTGCAAACTACCTTGTTAATTGCTGTGCTGATGACTGTCATGGGGGGCCGTGTTATCCCATTTTTTACGGCGCGTGGCACACAAACTGAACCCATCACACGTATACCCTGGCGTGAATACTTAGCCTTGTGGCCCATGTGGGCTGTTTTCCTGTCATTATTACTGCTCCCGCCAGAGCACCCCTCAATGTGGTTTGGTGTCTTGTGTATGTTTGCAGCATTGGCACAAATTCCGCGTCTGGCGCGTTGGCGAACAGGCAGCACGTTTAGAATTCCATTATTGTGGATGCTTCATTTAGCCTATTACTTTACTGTTGTGGGTGTGTTTTTGTTAGGTGTCAGTCAGGTGTTTCCTCAGCAATTAGCCTACAGTATCTCACTGCATGTCATAACAGTCGGTGGTATAGGGGGCATGATACTGGCGATGGTTGTCAGGGTCTCATTAGGTCATACCGGAAGGGCACTGCAGACAGGGAAGCTGATTTTTGCTGCTTTTGTCACTTTGCTGATGGCTGTGTTAGTCAGAACGTTACTGATAGTGATGTTTCCGGGGCTGACGCAACACGCCTACATACTATCCGCATTACTGTGGGCGGTGGCCTTTGGGCTATTTTGTATTGTGTTCTGGCCGATACTCACTCAGGCTCGTGCTGACGGGCATCCGGGCTAGGGCTTTTGAATTATCAATGACAGGCTGATGAAGAGTCGTTAGAATGACTTCCCTTTCAAGAAGTGTACAGGATTCGTTATGTTTGGTGATTCGTCAATTTCTTTAACTCACGAAGAACAGCAAGAAGCGGCAGAGCGAATTCATGAGCTGATGGCGCAAGGTATCAGCAGTGGAGAGGCGATTCAAATTGTTGCTGAACAGATTCGCCAGAGTAAAAGTGCGGATAAGAGTCAGTAACCATTACAGTCAGACTCACAAAAAAGGCTTTGCAATAACGCAAAGCCCTTTTGCTTTTCAGCGACGGTTCGCTTAATCCTGGTCGTAGATAGTCGGGATTGGTTGTCGTTTATGCTGAGTGGCGTTATAAATGCCGATCAGCTTCTCCTTCACTGAATTACTGACTGTTTTTCCTTCAAGAAAATCATCGATTTCATCGTAAGTCAGCTGTAGCGCCTCTTCGTCCGTCTTTTGGGGTGTCAGGCATTCAAGATCGGCAGTTGGCACTTTGTGAACAAGTGTTTGCGGCGCGCCAAGGAAATCTGCAATTTGTCGTACCTGCCGTTTGCTCAGACCAAACAGTGGTGCTAAATCGCAAGCGCCGTCGCCCCATTTGGTATAAAAGCCAGTAATATTCTCAGCCGAGTGGTCGGTTCCCAGGACAAGTCCGCCAACCAGACCGGCGATCTCATACTGTGCCACCATACGGGTCCGCGCTTTAACATTCCCTTTAACAAAATCGACTTTGCCATCATCTTGCGGAATAAGGCCGGTACCGCTCAGCGCATCCAGTGTGGCGGCATGCGTTCCATCGACGCCAGGCTTAATATTGACCGACACTGAATGAGTAGGGCGGATGAATTGTAAGGCCTGTTGGGCTTCATCTTCATCCTGTTGCTGCCCATAAGGTAAGCGAACAGCGATGAACTGATAGTTTTGAGATGCGGACTCAGCATTAAGACCATCTACCGCCAGTTGAGCCAACCGGCCGCAGGTAGTGGAATCAACCCCACCACTGATACCCAGCACTAAAGACCGGCAATGCGCTTGTTTAAGCTTGTGTTGAATGAAAGCAACGCGACGCTGAACTTCAAACTCAGCGTCTATCACTGGGAGTACCTGCATTTCTGCACGGATAAGCTGTTCCATGACATGAATCCTCTGTGCTTAGACCAATTTCTGGACATTCGATGCCGAATACTGGTGAAAGCGGTAAAATGTATTAAACCTTTTACGAAATCATGCGATAACTCTTAAGTAGGATCAATGCTGATTGAGAAAGAAATTGGTATTTTTATTTTGTTCAGAGGGGAATGAGGCAACAGAAGTATGACAAAAAAGATTGCAGTATTTGGCAGCGCATTTAATCCCCCCAGCTTAGGGCATAAATCTGTGCTGGAACGGCTATCCCATTTTGATCAAGTTTTACTGGTTCCCAGTTATTCTCATGCCTGGGGAAAAGTCATGCTTAACTATGACTCTCGTTGCACTATGGTTGCCGCTTTTATCGCAGATTTAAATTTTGCCAATTTATCTCTTTGTCGAATAGAGGAAGCAATCTCACAAAATGATAAACCAGTGACGACCTATGATGTTATGCGTTCCCTGCAAAATGAACATCAGAGCGCAGAGCTGACTTTTATTGTCGGACCAGATAATTTTTTAAATTTTTCAAACTTTTATCGGGCTAAAGACATCTTAAGTCATTGGCAGATTCTCAGCTGTCCTGAAACGCTTCCCATTCGGAGTACTGACATTCGTGATAATATTGTCAAAAACAGGCCAATTTCACATTTAACAACCCCGGGTGTGGTTAAAATAATAACGTCAGAGCATTTTTATGTTGCCAGTGATGGTTAAAAATAAACCAGTCAGTATTTCTGTCGCCTATACGCTTAAAGTCCGAAAAATTTATTAAGGGTGTTTCGTGAATCGGGTTATTCGAAAATTGCATGTTGCTCTATTGCAGATCGGGCTGTTGTCTTTTTCGTATTCTGCATTCGCTTTACCTTGCCACTTTTATAGTCAGAAACAGCTTAAAAGTTTGTCTGAAGACGACAGAGGGGCCTACTTGCTGACCTGTTTTCAACCCTTGACGGTAGGGAAAGGGGGAGCTTATTCCACTCAGGCTCTGCCCTCAGCCGGGGACAATATGCGCTGGGATGAAGCTGAAAATCACCATGAGAACGACGCATCTTTTTGGGATGACTGGCAAACTGGCTCCAGTGGTCCAATGCTGAAAGATAACTCATCGTCCGCTTTCTATGGTCTGGGCTTGTGGCTTCCCAAAAAATATGAAGGTCTGGATATCATGACGCTGCAAGATGCCAAAGAATGGGTCATGAAACACGGTGTCATGATGAGTTTTGGACTGGGTTCAGAAGACGGCCAATCCACTAAATACCGAATCGATTACATGTGGCATGAAGATGAGCGGGATGGCGTCATGCTGCAGGTAGATATACCGCTTAAGTAACAATCGCTTTTTATACTCGCCCGGTTATCTGTAACCAGCTACCTGTACCAGGTAGCTGGGTGTTTTTTGTGAAGCTAAGCCGAAGCTTTAGAATGGGTAGTTAGCAAGAGTTTGACCAAGTGCTTGTAAATGGTCTAATTGGCACTCAAGTTCGCTGGCTATTTGCTCTGCATTTCTTCCGGAACGGGAGAGTCTGATAGCTTCACGGACGACAAGACAGGCTTCAAGTTCACGTACGTTCATCCCCAGAATGGCTTCGATTGATGATAGGTCTTCATCAGAAGCGGGTGAGCGCCTTTGAAGCAGGTTTCTCAGTACAGATTGCTGTTTGTCAGTAAGAGCAGGGCAAAGTTGCTGCGTAACAGGTGAAAACTTCGCCGTTTGATCAACTATGACTGCGAGTATCCGTCCTATAGGGCTATGATTGGTTTGAGACTGCTCTTTAGTTTGGCTCAGCTCTTGCAGTAAAGCGTCCAGAAGTGGTGTTACAGTCACAAAGCCTGCTTGCTGACACAGCGGTTGCTGGAGGCGGGCAGAGAAATGAATCATGCTATAGTGACAGCCCGGTAATACGGTTAAAGCATGAAGACACTCAAAGGGTACCCAAAATCCGCTACCCGCGGTTAATGCGAATTCATGTTTGCCCAGCCGTAACAGAGCGACGCCTGCATTGACGGTAATCAGGTATGCGGTAACATTTTTTCTGCGAGCGCCCACGGCCAGCAGGGACTGTTCAGCCTTTGTATATTCAATTGCCTGGTTCATGTTGTTCCTCTGAGTCAAAGCCCGCACATAGTGTTCGGTTTTACCTTCGGGGTCAAGATGGTCTGAGTCGGGCTCAGTAGGAAGAAAGTTTGTTGGTCAGACCTCCAACCATTAAACTGTTTGGGGCCGATCATTGGGTAATCAATCAAATCTGCGTAGAATGGCGCGATTTTAAAATTAGATGAAGCAACATAGTGCAAACAAATAACGATATTTATAAAGATATACGCCCCTACAATGACGATGAAGTCAGTGGGGCGATTCAACGCTTAATCAATGATGACGAATTCATCAACGCTATCCTCAACTACCGGTTTGCACAGCTATCTGGTGTGTTTGGCTGGCTGTTGCGCCCATTGATTAAACGCTTTCTTGTCCGTAAATGGTCAAGTGTTAAGACAGTAGAAGACGTTCAGCTGCAAGTGGCCAAGTACATGGCTGCGACGATTGAACACTCTTGTGACGGCGTCACCCATTCTGGGTTAGACAAACTGGATCCTAATAAAGCGTATCTGTTCATCTCCAATCACAGAGATATCGCCATGGATCCGGCAATGGTGAACTGGTGTCTTTACCACAATAACCTTAACACAGTCCGTATCGCTATTGGCGACAATCTTCTGAAGAAGCCCTGTGCGACAGAACTGATGCGTTTAAACAAAAGCTTTATTGTGAAACGTTCAGTGAAAGCGCCGCGTGAAATGATGAAAGCACTGGGTCTGCTGTCAGATTATATTGCCAATTCTATCGAAACTGGTCACTCGATCTGGATTGCTCAGAAAGAAGGGCGTGCAAAAGACGGAAACGATAAGACTGATCCAGCGTTGCTGAAAATGTTTTACATGGAAGGACGCAAACGGAAACTGTCTTTTGCCGAATTTATGACTCAGCTTAATATTGTGCCTGTGGCCATTTCTTATGAGAATGATCCCTGCGATTTAGCTAAGGCAAACGAACTGAATGCCAAGCAGACAACGGGTAGCTATGAGAAAGGCGAGTTTGAAGATATCGAAAGCATTGTACAGGGTATAGTCGGAGAAAAACGACGTGTTCATGTGAGCTTTGGCGATGTGATAGAGCAACCGTTTGAAACCCCAGAGCAACTGGCTGATGAAATCGACCGTCAGATAACGGGTATTTACCACTTGTTCCCTGCAAATTATATTGCTGCCGGTATTAAAGACGACTCAGTCACCGAAAGTGAAGTAGCGAAGTTTAACAGCAAGCTGGTTTCTCAACCGGAAGGCGTGGCAGACATCATCAAGAAAATGTATGCATTCCCGGCGTTGAAAAAACAGGGATAAATTCACCTCTTTTTCTGTATGGAGCTGTGGTTCAGAACTTGCCGTCCTCATTAGAGGCATTTAATGTTCTGACCACAGTCTCTGGCGAAATGACTTCAACCCGGCTGTTCGACCCGGATGTTGCCGGATCGCCGTTGCCTTGGGCAACAACCTGTATGCGTTCTTCTTCAATCCCAAATACAGATGCAATATAAATGGCTACACTGAACGCCCGTTCATACGATAACGCCATATTATCTTCTTCGTTCTCACTCTCTGAACTGTGACCAATGATGATTACGTTACTGTCAGGATGCTGCCTGAGTCTGACTGCAATGGGATCGATTTTCAGCTGTTCGCGTTGCGGAATTTCAAAGCTGCCTTTGTCAAAAAAGACGGTGTCACTGACTTCAGGAATTTCTGTAAGGATTGCTTTTGGTGGTGGTGGCGGTTCTGCAACCTCTTCAACCGTTGCCGGCGTACTGGTTACTGCCGGAGACGGTTCAGTTTCTTCCTGAGTGGCACAGCCAGCCATGATCAGTACCCCTGATAAAAGTATGATGTGAAAAGGTTTTTCTCGAATGTAGGCTGAAAGAGTTAACATGGCTGCTCACCTGTAAGAACTACCTATAGGTGTAGAACAGTAAGTCAGGTTCCTCAACTGCAGTTCTAAGACGTGGCAGCACAGAGACTACTGGCGAGGTTGGAAAGGATGGCTGGTCATCCATTCTGCCATAAAGTCGATAAAGGCTCTTACTTTTGGGGCCAGGTACTTGTGACGCGGATAGACAGCGTACATGGGAAGCGCTAATTCTGGCTTCCAGTCTGCTAACAGCTGGGTTAACTGCTGAGTTTCTAATTCATCGTGGATCAGGTAGGTGGCCAGATAGGCGATACCTGCTCCTGCTTTTGTTGCTTCTAAAACAGCGGGCGCATTATTGATTCGGTAGCTGCCAGTGACCCTGACTGACTCTTTTACGCCTTCTTTTGAAAAGTCCCACTGGACATATTTTCGATCCCGGCTTTCATAGGTGATGCAATTGTGCTTGCGTAAATCAGCAGGAGTTTTGGGTTCGCTGTGCAGGGCGATATAGTCCGGAGAAGCGACAACGATGAATTCGCAATCGACAAGTTTTTTCGCAACCATGCCTTCAGGCGGGTGCTCGTGAATAGCCAGCCAGCAATCAAAGCCTTCTTCCAGCAGGTTAGGACGATGATCAAAAAGACTGATTTCCAGCTCAAGTTCAGGATGAGCTCGCTGAAAAGCGACCATTGCGGGGGTGATATTGGTGTTCCCAAATGACTGGGCGACACCTATTCTGAGTACGCCTTTTATTTCATTTCTGTACCCGGCAACCAAAGCCTCTGCTTCTTTTACGGTATCAAGCAGTTGCTGTCCAAATTCAGCATATTGCAAGCCAATATCTGTAAGGGCAACAGTGCGTGTGCTGCGCTGAACTAATTGACAACCCAGGCGTTCCTCAAGGAATCGAATTTGCTTGCTGACTTGTGATTTAGAAATGCCAAGGCGTTCAGCGGCACGTGTGAAGTTCTGTTCGTGACTGACAGTGGCCAGGATCACCATTTGTTGCAAATTTTCTAACATCAAGGGTTTACCTGTAATATTTCATACATAAAGAAGAGATAAAATTGTCATATTTAGTCTCACTGTTTGCTAGTGTAAACAATCACAATTTGATTCGGTAGTTATGATCCAAGATTCATTTAAAAGAAGATTAGTTTCTTCACTTGAACCCGTATTGCAGGTGTTCTGTTCATTTCTTATTTTAGGGTTAGGCAGTTTTGGTGGGCCAGTTGCTCATATCGGCTATTTCCAGCGATCATTTGTACAGAAGAAACAGTGGCTATCAGATTCTGAATTTTCCCAGGCTACGGCGCTATGCCAGTTCTTACCTGGACCTGCAAGCAGCCAGCTAGGCATGTTTATTGGGTATCGTAAGGCCGGTTATGTGGGCGCGCTGGCGGCATTTATCGGTTTTACTTTGCCCTCTGCAGCTTTGTTAACAGTGCTCGCCGTTCTGGAGAACAGAGACTACCAACCAGAATGGGTATATCAGGTTATTCAGGCGGCGAAACTGCTTGCGGTTGTGGTTGTCGCTGATGCTTTGTTCAGCATGATTAATAAAAGCCTGACAGATAAACTGACCGTTTGTATTGCAGTATTAGCAGCAATCAGTGTCTTTTTTACTCATGGATTAAGCGGCCAGTTGTTACCGATACTGCTGGCTGCAGCCACGGGGTTCCTCCTGTCCTTCATGCAAAAAGAACCGACGGACAAAACGATGCCTCCATCTTCCCCGGGAAAGCCAAATTTCGTCATTCTTGCTGTTTTCCTGGTACTTTTGCTGGGGCTGCCATATCTGGCTGTTCTCTCAAAAGAGTGGGCAGTGTTTAACAATTTCTATCAGGCGGGCAGTTTTGTCTTCGGAGGAGGGCACGTCGTTCTTCCCTTACTGGAGCCTTTAGTCCAGCAATGGATTGATGCAAATACATTTCTGAGCGCTTATGCATCTGCTCAGCTTGTTCCAGGCCCAATGTTTACCATGGCGAGTTATCTGGGCGTAGCGACTTTACCTGAAACTCCTGTTTGGGGAAGTGTTCTGGCAACGCTGGCGATTTTTTTACCGGGCAGTTTGCTTCTTTTTGCCTTTTTACCGGCGTGGCAATCATTATTGCAACATCCCCGTTTACGTCTTTCAGTTAAAACAATTACAGCTTCTGTCGTCGGGTTGTTAGCGGCGGCTTGGGTCGACCCGGTTATTACATCTTCAATAACGAGCGGCTGGGACATATTGGTGATTGTTATCGGTTTCGGTTTACTGAAAAGACAGCTACCAGTTTGGTGTCTGGCGATGATATTTATTGGCTATAGCTTTGTTATTTAACATTTTTTCTGAAGTCGCTGTGGATTTCATTATGATCCTTTAGTGCACTATAACTTATCTGTGCGCATTAAAATAAAAGCACTGATACAACACACATTGCACAGTGCTTTTATTACCTAAAGACCGGCTTATCAAATTTGAATCACCAGAGAATGATTCTTGATTTTGAGTTCTGGTCTGGCAGTTTTCAGAAGCGATTGCTTAAAGTCGTCTTCCTGGAGTTTGTAGACAGGTATCTTCAATAGATATTGTCCCACGATCTCAATGAGAGGAGAAAGTACCTGGCTACTGGCAAAGGGACCTAGCGTATTTGGGGTAATATCCAGAGATTCTACTTTCAAATTATTCAGGTAAACAGCCCCTTCACTTTTGTCGTAATAGGGGATCGCACTGAAGTTGACATTGATAGCCACTTTTTGCTGCGGTTGACCCTTGATACTGATATCTGCTTTAGATTTTGCTTCGAGATTAATACGATCCGATGCCGAACGACCGATGCCTACTTTGATGTCGTTAAACAGAACATGAGCCTGAACGAAGCCGCCAAACCCTACCTTTTGCTCTACACGTGCTTGTTTATCAAGGTAATTCTGTACTTCTTGTTCCGTAATACTATAACTGGCACAAGAAGTCAGTAAAACGACAGAAGCGAGGAAACACAGTTTTCTGAATATCATGATCTCTACACTGTTAACTGAATGGGTTAACCCAAATTATGAGTAAAATACAAATGTCTGCCAAGCAATTTGGCAGTAAGGATTTTTGCTTTATGGTTAGGATAGGGTGTCAGAGTTTTGTCAAATGCCGTGAAATGAGAAAAGCCTGGTATATTACCAGGCTTTATTGTTGTAAAAACAGTCAATTACGCTATTTCGGAAAATAACATCTCCAGGCTGTAATTCTCACGCTGAAGGGCATTTTTCAACTTATTCAACGAGCTTACCTGCAGTTGTCGGATTCGTTCACGGGTAAGACCCACTTCCTCTGCCACCTCCTGAAGAGTCTGCGCTTCATAGCCAAGTAACCCGAAGCGACGACACAGTATTTCTCTGTCTCGTTCATTCAGGCTCTTCAGCATAGTCAGAGCGAGAGCATGGATGTCTGATTGATCCATCGAGGCATCCGGAGCGGTCATGTTGGTATCAGCGATGAAAGCAGCGATGGAATTTGAGTTGCTGTCGTCCGACAAAGATTGATCGATAGAAACCACAGGTGTGTCGTAGGACAGGACTTCTGAAATTTCATCTACAGATTTTTGCATTTTTTCAGCAACCTGCTCGTGAGTAGGCTCCTGATTACTGTTTTTCATCAGCTGTTTGTGCGTACGAAGTATGGTATTGATTTCCTTTGATACGTGAACAGGTAAGCGGATGGTTCTTCCCTGGTTGTGGATCGCACGTTCAATGGTTTGCTTAATCCACCAAGTAGCGTACGTCGAAAAACGGAACCCACGTTCAGGATCAAATTTTTCAACAGCAGTAATTAAACCAATATTGCCTTCATCAATTAAGTCGCTAAGCTGCATCGTGCTGCCGCGATATTTCTTAGCGATACTGACCACCAAACGCAAATTACTCTCAATCATGACAGATTTTGCGTGTGGGTCGCCAGCCAGACTTTTACGACTGTATTGAACTTCTTCTTCTTTACTGAGTAGTGATTTATGCGAGATTTCCTGCAAATACAAATGAATAACATCAGTATCAAAGCTACTTACTTCCTGTGTATTGACATCCATATCTGGTCCCCTCTACAAGGTTTGAGCAAGCTAACTATTTTTTCGTGTTTTTATTGCAGTACCAGAAAACACTAACACACAGATGTTACACAATCTATTCACAGGAAATACAAAGTTGCCATAAAGGTATACTTATTTGTTATTAGGCGATTTGAATTTCATCGCTTTTGTTCTTAAAAGGAATAATTAACCTGAGTGTCAATATTCATTCCCGTCGCTAATTTCAGCACGAGATGCGAAATTCTTGATTTTTTATGAAATTTGATGCTTTATATTCTCTTACGCTCGGTGTGATTTCAGTCGTTAATCAGATAAAATTACCCCTGATTAACCTTTGTTTTGTTATGGTCTTCTTGTAAAAAATCAAGTGCTCACAACTTTAAGGTGAAGATAAAAATGGAGTTTCAAACACTTTTACTTTTTGCTCTGGCCTCAATCAGCCTTAACTTAGTACCGGGGCCAGATGTTATCTATATTGTGTCGAACGCTATGCGTGGAAAGATGCAATTAGGCATTCAAGCGGCTCTGGGACTAGGAATAGGGTATTTGGGACATACGCTGGCTGCTGTGCTTGGGCTTTCAACGATTATACTCAGCTCAGCTTTTTTATTTAGCGTAATAAAATACTTAGGGGCAGCGTATTTACTCTATTTGGGTATTTCGTCGATTAGAAACAGTATCCGTGGTAAGAGTCAACTGACAGCTTCCGCACCAGTAAAATCAACATCGAATGTGTTTATGCAAGGCGTGATTGTTAGCGTTCTGAATCCTAAAGTTGCCTTGTTTTTTCTGTCTTTTCTGCCTCAATTTATTGATGTCAGCGCTGGCCAGGTCACAATACAACTTTTGACCCTTGGCTTACTGTTCAGTGTTTTAGCCACTTGTATTAACTTACTTTACGCCATGTTGGGTAGTTTTGTTTTTGGTAACCCTAAAATGTCAGGTTATGCGAAAGCGATTGAGGGTGTTTCTGGTGGTTTACTGGTTGCCTTAAGTGCCAAAGTGGCACTGACGCAGCGTTGATCAATCCTGAATATTAAGGTGGGAAGATGTTAAAGAAAGGATACTGTGTCGTTCTGACCACTTTTTCAGATGATAAGGTGGGTGAGGCAATTATCCATTCTCTGCTGAACAAACATCTGGCTGCCTGCGTTCAGGTGCAGAGTATTGACAGTTATTACCACTGGAAAGGCAAAATCCAGTCTGACAAAGAAAAACTGGTTGTCATTAAAACAACTCAAGACAGGTATTCAGAAGTCGAAGCCGATATCCTGGCGAATCATAACTATGAAACGCCGGAAATCATTTGCCTACCCATTGAAGCCGGTTATCAGGCCTATCTCGATTGGGTGCGCGTAGAGACGCACCCTTGAGCTGATCACATTCACATCGAGCGATAATTGGGCCCGCTACCGCCTTCTGGTGGAGTCCAGATAATGTTCTGGGACGGATCTTTTATATCGCATGTTTTACAATGAATGCAGTTTCCGGCATTGATTTGAAATCGTTTCTGTCCGTTATTTTCTACAATTTCATACACGCCCGCCGGACAGTATCGCTGGCTAGGCTCGGCATACTTGTCCAGGTGCATTTTTATCGGCAACTCTTTATCTTGCAGTATCAAGTGGCATGGCTGGTTTTCATCATGTTTAACAGTTGATAGAAAAACAGATGAAGTTCGGTCAAAACTGAGTTTTCCGTCCGGTTTAGGGTATAAAAGCGGTTCAGTCTGATTGGTCATTTTCAGGGTTTGATAGTCTTGTTTATCATCCCGAAATGAAAACAGGCTTTTTTTCAGAATATTAAATTCTAACGTTGCGATGGCTCCACCAACTAATGTGCCTAAGCGATGCACCTGAGAGGTGAAGTTTCTGGCTTCAAAGAGCTCCTCTTTCAGCCATGAGTCCTCGAACAGCGAAGAATAATCGGGTGATGTGTGCGAGTGGTTAACGGCTAGCTCCGAAAAAACCGCCTCAGCAGCGAGCATGCCAGATTTCATTGCAGTATGAGAGCCTTTGATTTTTGCACTGTTTAGCGTCCCAGCATCACACCCAATCAGTAATCCGCCAGGAAAGCTTTGCTCTGGCAGGGCATGCAGTCCGCCCTTTGTAATAGCACGTGCCCCGTAAGAAATACGCTCCCCGCCGTTTAACACAGAGGCGAAAACCGGATGGTGTTTCATTTGCTGAAACTCATCAAAAGGGCTGAGATAAGGGTGCTGATAATTCAGGTCGATCACTAATCCGACAGACACAAGGTTATCGCCAATATGGTACATAAAGCCCCCACCTGAGGTTTGGGTCTGGCTGAGTGGCCAACCGGAAGTATGTACGACAAGCCCAGCCCGGTGTTGTTCTGCCGGAATTTCCCACAGTTCTTTAAAGCCAATTGCGTAATGCTGGGGCGCTTTATCTTTATCCAGTTCGAAACGATCTATGACGGCTTTTCCTAAGTGCCCGCGAGAACCTTCAGCAATAAGCGTATATTTTGCTTCAAGTAAGATACCTGGCTGAAAACCTGGTTTTTCATTACCTTGCTTGTCGCGTCCCATATCAGTCGTCATGATCCCAGCCACGGCACCAGAGTCGTTAAAAAATAATTCAGCTGCAGCAAATCCCGGAAAAATGGATACTCCCAGCGCTTCTGCCTGTTGAGCCAGCCAGCGACATAATTCGCCCAGACTGATAATGAAGTTCCCATCATTCTGAAGGGGGGAAGGAACAAGTACTGAAGGGATACAGAACTGATTGTACTGATTGGAGAGCCAATACACCTTATCATCCTGAACCCGGGTATAAAGTGGTGCCTCGCGGCTTTGCCAATCAGGAAACAACTCATTTAATGGTCTGGGTTCAAACAAGGCACCGGATATGATGTGCGAGCCAACTTCCGCCCCTTTTTCGATCACACAAACCGATAACTCCTTTCCACTCTCCTTAGCCAGTTGCATCAGCCGACATGCCGCTGACAACCCCGCTGGACCGGCTCCGACAATGATCACATCAAACGCCATGCTTTCTCTTTCCATGCCCCATGTCCCTTTGTATTAAGACTATGAGTAACTGTAGTCCAGTTGACGTAAACGTAAACCCGAACCACACTCAATGCAAAAGACATCTCTCGGCTTTTGAATGCCCGATTGGGAACTTTTCAATCAGGTATCTTGCCGTACTTCTTCATTAACATATTGATTTGCAAAGGAGCCGCCAGTGAAAGTGTTAGTCGCAATCAAAAGGGTGATAGACCCGTATGTGAAGATTCGTGTTAAATCCGACGGCTCAGGCGTTGAACAGCATAATGTTAAAATGGCCATTAATCCTTTTTGCGAAATTGCCATAGAAGAAGCGGTTCGCATGAAAGAAGCCGGCTCGGCCAGTGAGGTGGTTGTAGTCAGCGTGGGTGAAACGAGCTGCCAGGAACAGCTCCGTACTGCTTTGGCACTTGGCGCAGACAGAGCAATTCACATTGATAGTGCCGCACAAGCTGAGCCTCTGAATATTGCACGCATTCTTCACGCCCTTGTAAAAATTGAATCGCCTGATCTAGTGATTATGGGCAAGCAGTCAATTGATTCAGATAACAATCAAGTCGCTCAAATGTTAGCCGCCATGTCTGGCTTTCCTCAGGGGACTTTTGCCTCAAAGATTGAAGTAGATAACGGTTTCATCAAAGTAACACGAGAAATTGATGGCGGTTTGGAAACCGTCAAGTTACGGCTGCCTGCGGTAGTCAGTACAGATCTCCGGTTGAATGAGCCCAGATATGCCTCATTACCCAATATCATGAAAGCGAAGCAAAAACCGTTAGATGTTATCAGCTTGGATGGTCTTGGTGTGACGCTGTCACAAAACCAGGAATTACTGGCAGTTTCATCACCACCTGCTCGCCAGGGGGGCACAAAAGTAAGTTCAGTCTCTGAATTGGTTGATAAACTAAAAAATGAAGCCAAGGTGATCTCATGAGTGTACTTATCATTGCAGAACACGACAATCATACGTTGTCACCTGAAACATCCAAGGTGATAACTGCAAGTCAGTCACTGGAGAGCGACTGTCAGGTATTGGTAGCGGGTTATCAATGCCAGGCTGTTGCAGAGCAAGCCGCTGGCATTGCGGGTGTGAGTAAAGTACTTCTGGCCGATCATCCTGTGTACACGCATTGGCTGGCTGAAAATATGTCAGCGGTTATCGCCGAACTATCAGCCGATTATTCTCACTTACTGATGGCAGCAACGACAACCGGAAAAAACATATTACCGCGTGTTGCCGGTCTTCTGGATGTTGGATTACTGGCCGATGTCGTCAGCATCGAGTCTGCCGATACCGTAATCCGACCGATATATGCAGGGAATGCACTAGCCAAAGTGAAGTCGCTAGATAGTAAAAAGCTGATTACTGTGCGTGCTTCAGCATTTACCTCTTCAGCAACAAGCGGGGCAGCGGCCCCAATTGTCGAACTAGAAAAAGTGATCGAATCACCGAACTCTGAATATGTGTCCAGTGAAATTACGCAAAGTAGCCGCCCAGAATTGCCAGCTGCGCGTGTGGTGGTTTCCGGTGGCCGGGGGCTTGGAGATAAAGCACATTTCGCAATGATAGAAACGCTGGCGGATAAACTTGGCGGCGCTGTGGGGGCTTCCCGAGCGGCTGTCGATGCGGGCTTTGTGTCAAACGATCTGCAAGTTGGGCAGACCGGTAAAATTGTTGCGCCAGAGCTGTATATTGCTGTTGGTATTTCAGGAGCAATACAGCACTTGGCTGGGATGAAAGATGCGAAAGTGATTGTCGCCATCAACAAAGATCCTGATGCTCCAATCTTTGATATCGCTGACTATGGGTTAGTCGGTGACTTGTTTGAGATCTTACCTGAACTCATCGAAAAGCTTTAATGTGAAGGGTCAGAAGTGCGCCCAGACAGTCTGAGCGCATTTCTTTAACGCATACGAAAAACGTCAGTTTGCTTATCACTTTGCACTTCCGCAAAACTGCGGACGAACGGACCTTGTGCCAATATACGAGGCGACAATGTTTGAATACGCTGCTTCGCTTCTTGTTTAGTGGCAAAATCGCCATAAATAACAGCGTACCAGCTCTTACCTAAACTATGTTTCCAGTTAACCCAAATTGGATCCTGCCCTGGGATTTCCCGCAGATAACCGCGAATATCTCTTTCTTCACTCAGAGCCAGCACCTGAATAGTGTAACGATTAGGGTCTAAATGCCCATACGCTTCTTCTGTTGTCATTTTTCCGACGCACTGCCCAGTGTGATACTGCTGGTCAGGCTGTAAAGCACAGCCACTGAGCACGACCAGTGCTAAAATCATGATGATTTTTCGCATTTTCATTCTCCAATTCCAATCCCTGTCACCAACAGGCGGCCAGTTTAGCAATAAGATAAACTGGTGATCGGATAAATCCCTAAATTAGCGTTGAGTTTGTTGTTTTTTAAAGCAGACTTGCCCGTTTTTTTGCAAATATGTAGCAGCATGAGTGCTATGAGCGCAAGAATACCATGGTACTGTATATAAAAACAGTCCCATCAACATCGCTTCAGTGTAAGACAAAGATTTATACATTTTATTTCGGTGTTTCAGTGCATTAGAAACACTCTGAACTTTTCAGAGCCATGCCGCATTTTTTCTCTGTTCAGTACGCCAATAACCTTTTATACTGTTTTTATATACAGTATAAGTTGAGAGGGTAACAATGGCTGTATTACCTTTGTTTATTGAATCTGTTCGGTGCGGCTTTCCCTCACCAGCTGAAGGGCATGAAGAATCACTGGAACTGATGGATTATCTCATTCGCCATCCCAATGCCACTTTTGTACTGAAAGCGTCTGGCGAGTCTATGACGGGGGCCGGCATTTACGATGGCGATTTATTAGTTGTGGACCGTGCTGAAGCTGTGCTGCCGGGCCGGATTGTCATTGCCCGTATCTTCGATGAGTTCACGTGTAAGCGTCTCATTCGACATAACAATACCTGGTGGTTAAAAGCTGAAAACCCGGCGATGAAGCCATTTCCTATGCCGGAGGACTCTGAAATTTTTGGCGTGGTTACACGTAATATTCATAACTTGCTGGAGCGCTAATGACTCAAACAGTATCAGGAAACAAGGATCAGGTTTGGGCGCTGGTTGATGTTCAGAGTTTTTATACAGCCTGCGAGCAATTATTTGACCCCAAACTAGCAAACAAGCCTGTTGTGGTGCTTTCAAATAACGATGGCTGCTGTGTTGCTATTAATGCACAAGCAAAAGCGGCAGGGATAAAACGTGGGGCAGTATGGTACAAAATTGAGCGAGAAGCTAAACACGCAGGTGTTGAGGTACGCAGTTCAAATTACAGTCTGTATGCTGATATGAGCCAGCGTTTTATCGACGAGTTGAGGCAGTTTTCTCCTCAGGTTGAGCAATACTCTATTGATGAAGCGTTTATACGCTTAGACGGTTTGGCAACTGAAACACTGACAAGTTATGGAAAAAGTATTGTAGAAGCAATCAGTAACAGGCTTGGTTTAGCTGTTCGTGTTGGCATTGGTACTTCACCGACATTGGCGAAACTTGCAAACAATGCAGCCAAACGCTACGAAAACAGAGTGCATGGCGTGCTTCATATTCAAACAGAACGGCAAAGACAGTGGTTGCTGGAAAGAATGGATGTTCAGGAAGTGTGGGGGATTGGAACACGATTGGCCACCCGACTGAAAACCAGTGGTATAACAACAGCGTGGCAATTAGCAAATCAGGATGTTGCGTTTATGCGTCAACTCTGGAATGTAGGCCTAACTCGTACAGTATTAGAGCTCCAGGGAATCAGTTGCATTGATCCAGGAGATATTGATGTAACGAAAAAACAAATTCTCTCGAGCCGGAGCTTTGGTGTCGATATTACGGATCAACAAGAATTACAATCAGCTCTTGCTTTCCATTGCCATCGTGCAGGTGAAAAACTGAGAAAACAGGGGAGTCAAGCGTCCTCTGTTGGGGTTTATATACGAACAAATCGCTATAAACAGTTACCTCAACACAATAAAAGCAGTATGGAATCCTTGGTTTGTCCGACTCAGGATACACAAAAACTGATCATTTCTGCACAAGCGCAGCTGGCTAAAATGTATCGTCCTGGTTATTCATATCAAAAAATTGGCGTCATGCTGAATGAGCTTAGCCCTGTGAGTCAGAACAAACTTCAGCTAGACATGTTTAGCGGAGATGCGCTGCAAGAAAGCAAACGCCGTGATCTCATGCTCATCACCGACAGGCTCAATACGCGCTATAAGAATGGCCTTAAACCGGCATCCGTTATCGCAACCAGCAATTGGCACATGCGGCAAGCCTTCCGATCCAACCGATGGACAACTATGCTGGACGAAATACCAGTGGCAAAGTGTTAAGCATCATTTGTAGTGCTGGTATAACCTTGCTTAATCAACGTCATAGGCCATGACAGAGGCAATAGAAATATCACGGGCAGTGATAAGTTAACTCGACATTTATACTTTGCAGAAAATAGACACTTTAGCTTTGCGACACCAACTTTAGTGCGCATAACATAGATTATGTTAAATGATTATTTAATTGATAAGATTCACAAAATAGAGAAATACCAGCAGCAAAAAGCCTATCAGGCGATCACATGTGACAGCTTACCTCAGATTTTTGGGGGCTTTGGGCGTAACTAAGCGCTCTAGCCCTCGAAATCATCATTTTTTCATTTTTTGGTGATTTTTTTGAGGTACATCACATGTCGAAACGCCTACGGGACATTCAATTTCAGGACGAATTGTATTCATGCGGTTATATTCAACGTCAGCTGAACGACATCTTTTTATACGAGTTCGACTCTCCCCAAGAGGCAGCTGGATATCTGGGCTGTTCTGTATCGTCGATTTACCGCTACATGGCCACTCGCTCATGGCCTGTAGCACAGGCACGTTTGCTGCTACTGAAGCACCGTGGTTTCATGCCGACTACTAAGCCGTGGCAAGGTTTTCAGATCAGAGATGAGCGTCTGATTACCCCCACTGGTCGCGAGTTCACTGCCCGGGATTTAACGATCCCGAAAGTGATAGAGAGCAATGAAAACTGGCAGTTGATCATGAGAAATCAGAAGCGATTGAGGAAGGGATAACGACATTAGTTTGCAATCAAAACCTGCGCCGGCAATCGTTGGCCAGGTTTCAGTCTGCTATCATTTTGTTGTTCTGCAGCTGCCGGCCAGGAAAAGTTTTGCTATCAAAAAAGCCCCTTGATGGGGCTTATTTATCACGTCCAAACCATTCGGCAATTTTGTATATGCCAACACCAAGCGCAGAGATGGTGTAGATAATGGCAAGTGAATTGCCAAAACTTTGGGCGTCTATTTTCCCTTCAGCAACCTTCACCATCATTTCAGTCCATGAGTCACTTCTGGAAAGAGCACTGATGATCTTTTCCTGCTCAGGAACCGGAAAGCCATTGGCCTCAAGCACCGCTATCATTGCGACGAACGCTGTTCGCTTATTGCCATCAACGAAGGCATGGCCTCTGGCAATGGCAACGGCATAGTGAGCGGCAAGCTCAAAGGCCGTAGATATGCCTTCATAGGTGGAGATGTTCTTCACTCGGCCTGCAACAGCTTCCAGTTTATGGATGTGAACACCTTGAACACCGGGTTCAGTAGACAGAATGAAGTCGTGTATTTCCAGAATGTCTTCAGCTTCAAGAAACAGCAGGCCGCTCATCGGTCGGCAAGCTCCTTGATGGTCTCTTTATGATCTGTCATGACCTTCTTGACGGTTCTCAACAGCTTAGACCGTGGAATGCGCTCAAAGGTCACAGGCTCATCGGCATGGCGCTTGATATCTTCTTTCGCGAGCTGCTGTATGGTTTTTGTCATGGGCGTATCCCTAGTTCAATTTGTTTGTCTTTGTTTGTAGTCATAACTAACTATACAAGGGAACGATATTGCCGCCAAGGTGATTCCAAACTCGCGCCTGACATTTTGCTATCATAACTCGCGCCGGCACCTGGCATCCGGATTTAAATTTGCCATCATTTCGAAGGTGGCCAGCTGCCAGCCAGGAAAAGTTTTGCTATCATTCTTGCCATCGATGCGCCTGGACTAAAAGGAATAATGATGGCAGTTACCATTCGAAACACGGAAGAACACGAGAAGATGCTGGATAACCTGAAGCACCAGACTGGCAAAACCACGGTTTCCAAAGCGTTGATTCAGGGAGGCTATGACGCCCTACACTACCGGAAAAGCTACGAGAGTGAGAAAGCCAGCCGTGAACAGGCAGAACACGAACTCAGGGCGTTAAAGAGAAAGGTGCAGCAATACTTTACCAGTAAAGCTGATCTGGAATCTGTTATCGGCAGCTAAATCCGATTTGCTATCAAAACTCGCGCCGGCGCCTGGTGTCCGGATTCGATTTTGCAATCATCTGGATGACCTGCAGCAAATTACCTGGTTTGTTTTTGCAATCAAAAAGCCCCGAAATCCGGGGCTTCAATTTAACCATAACGCTGATTTACCATAAAATAGGTAATTCACACTTGTATTTAAGTCCTGCTGCAAATTGTCAGTTTGCCTGGCCCTTCAATGTCAGGTGGAATTACCTAAGACCGACGAACGCCAATGTGTTCGTCGGGATCTCTTAAAGTGCGCAGGCAATCTTGTCGGCGTGTATACGTTGTGAATTCAGGTTGCGCTGATTAGATCCTGGTTGGCTGCTGAAACCAGGATTGCCAGACTGATGTAAGCCTCTCAGCCACCGGCTAATTTTACCGTGTGTCCCTTTTTCTCAAGGGTGGTTTTGATGAGATCGCGTTTATCACCCTGAATTTCTATGGTTCCATCTTTTACAGAACCGCCGCAGCCACAGACTTTTTTTAACTCAGCGGCCAAAAGCTTGAGCTCAGCATCATTCATATCCAACCCTGTGACAATACAGACTCCCTTTCCTTTACGGCCTTTTGTCTGGCGCTGAATTCGTACCACGCCATCGCCTTTCAGACGTTCCGGGACTGTTTTCTCTTCTTTAATTCTGCCTGCATCTGTTGAATAGACTAATCGGCTGTTATCACTCATGAAATTGACCCCAATAACTGCTTTAAAAGTGTGACCTGGCCATCAGGTTGAATATAGAAGCTTGCGACCAGGCTAAGCCCGAATATTATCAATAAATAGGCCTCTAACGGAAACGCATATGATTCATAACGTAGTTTTTGACTTTGGTGCTGTGCTGTTTGATTGGAACCCGCACAAAATCGTCTCTACTTTCACTCAGTCAACTTACGAACAAGACATACTGCTGACACATGTACTTCAGCACCCTGACTGGTTGGCTTTGGATCGCGGTACAATGTTGATGGCCGAGGTTATCCCTAAATTTGCTGCTCGTACCGGTTTTCCAGAGGCAAGAATGGAAGATTTCATCGATCACATTCAAAACAGTCTGACTGTGATAGATGCGTCGAAAAACTTACTTGAAGACTTACTGGAACAAGATTTTAACCTGTACTATCTCACGAACATGAGTAGCGCCTTTTTCGACACGCTCAACGATAAGCATGATTTCATTTCATTATTCAATGGTGGTCTGGTTTCTGCTAAAGAGCTATTGATGAAGCCAGAACCTGAAATATTCCAATCACTTATGTTAAAATACGCGTTTAGTCCAGAAGATACGTATTTTATCGATGACAATGAAGACAATGTGCTTGCGGCCAGAAAGTTGGGCATAACAGCCATTCGTTTTTCACCCACACCTGCTTGTTATCAACAGATTCGCTCAGCATTGAGACTAAAGGTTGATTAGCTGAACCTAAGCTTACCTCATCAGACCTTTAACTTTAAGCTGAACAAACATACGTAACTTATGTTTATAGTGATCATATTTACGATTGGCACTTTTTTGGAGGTTCCGTGAAAAAAGCATTGATTCCGTTAATGTTAGTTGTATTTGCATTTAACAGCCCCTCTTCCTTGGCTGACAGTCGACCTCTCGAAAAAAAATCCATTGTTGGTCAGGTTGAAACTATCAATGTCCAGGATTTGGAACTCGAATATAAAGCCCGAATTGATACTGGCGCGAACACGTCTTCGATCAATGCTTACGATATCCGTATATTAGGTGATAAAAGCGAGGATATGCGTGAAAATCTAGGCAATATGGTGGAATTCAAGACAAAAAATGAAAAAGGTGAAACAACCACCCACAAAGCCAAAATAGTTAAAGTCAGTAAAATCCGTAATGCTCAAGGTGTTGAACGCCGTTATGCAGTAAAAATGGATTTAAGCTGGAACGGTGAGCATAAACAAGTCACAGTAAACTTGCGAAACCGTAGTAAGCTGGAATACAAACTGTTGCTCGGCAGAAACTGGCTGATGGGCGACTATTTGGTTGATGTAGAAAAGTCAGATGAGGACGACTAACCTTCCGTTTTGGCGAACTATTTAATGTTTGTTACATGCCGTCTTGTTTATGAGGCGGCTTAGTATATAGTATTTTTTATCAATAAATAAGTTATAGTGCATTAAATGAAGAAAATTCCTCCCATTGCTGATGAAAATAAGAAAAAAGACAGTATCAAGGTCTTCACACTCCCTATAGAAGATATTGAAATCTGGGAAGTTTTAACGCATAAGCAGTATTCACCAAACACATTGCTTGCTTTCAAAAATGACTGGAATAACTTCCTTCAATACTGCCTGGACAAACAGGCCATTCCTTTGCCGGCAACGGTGAAAACGGTACATAACTTTATTGATACGATGGCCAAGAAACGCAAGCTGGCAAGTCTTAAGCGTTACATTGTCACAATCGGGCTGGTTCACCGCTGTCATGCCCTCCCCGATCCCTGCCGTCATACTGAAGTCAGGCTGGTACTGAATAAATATTGTGTAGAAAAAAAAGACGACTATAAAAACGCGAACGCCTTCAGAGATGATCACTTGCAACAGCTGGTTGATGTTTTCTCTCTCTCCACCAAACCTAAAGACATTCGCGATCTGGCGATTTGGGCTGTCATGTTTGAAGCAATGCTCAAGCGGAGTGAACTGGCAGCACTGACCATTGAAAATATCTCGATTGACGCGTCTGGACTTATCAGTCTGCATATCCAGGAGTACACGATTGCATTAAGTACCATCGCATCTCGTAGTATGCAGCGTTGGCTTACGGTAGGCATGATTGAATCAGGTGTTATTTTTCGAAGAATTGATCGTCATGGCAATATTGGCGAGCAACCGCTTGACCATTCATCCATCTACCGGGTGTTTCGCCGTGCTGGTGAAGAACTCGGACTCAGCCAGGACAGTATTTTTTCAGGTCAGTCGCCCAGGGTGGGAGCCGCCAAAGATTTATCTGATGCTGGCGTATCCATTCCTGACATCCAATCCCAAGGCCGCTGGAAGAGCCCAGCTATGCCAGCACAGTATGTAGGCCATAAAGATAAACACGATACGGAAATTGCGAAATACGTGAAGAAAAAAGACTGGGAAAAGTAAGTGTAGATTTAAGCGCCTGGGCCGGATGCCCACTGAGGTTGAACCACTGCATGAATCGGTTGAGTGATTCTTTCGAACAAGCCTTCCAAAGGAGCCATAATGCCAAAGTAACCCGCCTGATTCGCTTCGACCCACTCTTTAAGGTTAATACCTTCCCAACAGATTTCGAATCCGGCATTGAGGGCCAGAATTTCAAAGAAAATACGTTGGACGCGCCCATTCCCTTCCCTGAACGGGTGTATGACATTCAATTCACAGTAATAATGGGCAATGCGGCGAATAAAATGATCAAAGTCCAGCCCACAAAGATGTGACTCATCAGCCAGTGAAGCAAAAAGACGAGTCGCCTCTCTTTCAATATTCCTGGCATGACAAAAACGACTCTGGCCTTTGGTGATGTCAACACCTCGTATGTCACCGGCCCAGGGATATAAATCCTGAAACAGAGTGAAATGTATTTGTCTCAGATAGGCTAAATCAAATCGGTCAAACTCAGGTACAAAGTGCTCTGCCCGGACCCGTGTGAAATCCCGCTCAGCCAGAGCGAGCTCTTCTTCATCGTTGATATTCAGTAAGTTGATAAGAACAGCCGAACCGGGGTAGCAATCAGGATCCTGCTGAACACCATATTTATCTCGCATAATGCTTCTTTAACCGAGCGATTTGTTCATATTCGGACACGGGTGGTTCATGTGGCGACTCTGTACCTGGCGCCCCATCTAATTCAAAGCCCTCCAGCTTTAAACTGGCTCTGTAGTTCTTGTTCTGCATAGCTTTAAAACGCGCAGCTTTCTGTTTGTTCGTCAGCATAGGGTTCTTTTTCAGTCTCATCGTCAGTATTGCAGCCAATGAAAAAAACGCCAGTCAGGCTGGCGTTTTTAAAAAAGTAAAATCACTGGTTGAATGGATGAACAGCACTTTTGATAGCTTTCTCAAGATAATCCGTAAACGTGTGTCCATGATGAGCCAGCATCTGAGGAAACATAGATATCGGTGTCATGCCAGGGAAAGTATTGATTTCATTAAGAAGAATGTCACCCTCTTCACTCAGGAAGAAATCAATCCGTGACAGATCTTTTAACTTCATATGGACAAACGCTTTTCTGGCATAACTGCGAATGGCTTCAATCTGTTCGTCTGTAATATCAGACGCTTCAACAGAGGTGGTCGAATGGCTTTCTGTGCTGTATTTTTCTTCGTAGGTGTAGAATTTACCATCCGGACAGGTCACTTCCCCTGGCTTGGTGACAATCAACTCATCGCCATACTGATAAGCAGCGACTTCTAACTCTCTGGGCTTGATGGCTTTTTCAACCAAAACCTGTTCTGAAAAGGTAAACGCCTTGTTCAGCGATTCGATCAGGCTTTCCTGATCTGTCGCTTTATAACAGCCCACTGATGACCCTTGGCAGGCCGCTTTAACAAAAACACTTCCCCAACGGGCTAATGCATCTTGGGCAGTACGTAACGATTCTTCGTCTTGCTCGCTGAGAAACACATAAGGTGTGTTAGGAATACCCAGCGCATCAAACCACAGTTTGGTCGTGATCTTGTTGAAACAATTTGTGCTGGCCTGAGGGCCACAACCGAAGTAAGGCACAGCGGCTATTTCAAGTAAAGATTGCAAATCGCCTGTTTCACCGGGGTAGCCGTGGACACACGGAATGACGTAATCAACGGGGAGCTTCTCACCAGACTCAGACTGGATACTGCGATCCAGGTTCAACTGCCAGCGCTGACCTTCTCTGTCAAACCAGCCGTCTTTTTGCATTTCTATGCGGATATAGCGAATGCCATCAATCGCTTGTAGGTTTTGTTCTATGAAATTGGCAGAAACCAAAGACACTTCGTGTTCTGCGCTGCCACCGCCACAAAGAAGTAAAACGTGAATTGGATTCATCTTGATCCCTTGTAAAACGTAACCTGCCGATCATGGCAGGCCAAAATTTGTTTGTACCACCGGGTTTCATCTGTTCTGAAGGATGATATTACGAAGTACCCCCGGCAGCCTTCAGGGCATCAACTATTGCATCTTATCTACCAGGCATCAAGCTATTGGCCTGATTCCCTGCAGTGAAAGCGGTCAACGATGCAAAAAATAAGCTCTTCCAGGGAAGAGCTTATCGGGAGGATTAATGTATCTTGGTCAGCTTAGGCTCAGGTGACTGATGAATCTTGGCCAGACTACGAACAAAGGGGCCGAACGAACGGATCTCTGCAGGCAAATCTTTGATGGCAGCCTGGGCTTCCTGAACAGTATCAAAGTGTCCGTAAAGTAAAGTGTACCAAGGCTTTTCGTGGAAAGTTTTCTGATTCACCCACACCGGTTGCTGTCCTGGCAACTTAGCAATGTATGAGGCAAAACCACTATTTTTACTTACACCCAGCACCTGAACAGTGAATCCCGATACAGGTTCCGTCACATATTCATAGCTGGCTTTCGCCGTTTGTGACTCATTGTTCTTCGAAGCTGCCGCGACAGAGTCAGCCATTGGCTCAGGCTCTGCGATTAGAGCCACGGATGTTCCCTCAGCCGCTGCTGGTGCGTCTACGGGGGCAATCTCCTGATCAAGTGGGACAACTTCATCTGTGATTGCTATATCAACAGGGTTCAGAGGTGGAATCGGTTCATTTAACTGCTCAACCGCCATCGGTTCAGCCGTTGCTCCCTGTTCTACGGCCATTGCCGCTTGTTCCTGTTCATCCAATGTTGGAACCACAGTGCCATTCATTGTCTGACGCTCATTATCTAGCGCACAGCCTGTTAAAGCTGATGTAATTGCAACCATTAAGGCAATTTTTTTCATTATCATCGTGCCTGATCAAATTTGTCTTTAAAAAGATTTTGCACCCCGACCTGATGCCAATCAAGCCTGCATCACTCTGTATGCGATAGAATTGGCGTTATGTCACAGGTTCAACGTTATATCAATAATAGATTGATTTTTTATGTGAATTCCAGTTTTAAATAAAATTGTGCAATATAAAAATACAAAGAATGAAGCGCAGCACCTTCTTCTTTTTCAAACAATGTCGAATGGGTTCCATTACACTCACAGCAGTGAATAATCAGCAGCTCAATCATACAACCAAGCTAAGAAAAATGATTGTCTGTCGTTGAGTGTTAATTCTTTACGAAATACTGAGAGAAAATGCCATGAAAGGACTCGAGTCACTACTGAAGCCACGTTCTGTCGCCATTATCGGCGCATCGGATAACCCCAAGCGTGCCGGTTATGTGGTTATCAAAAACCTGCTGTCCGCTAACTTTCATGGGCCCATCATGCCAGTGACCCCCAAATATGACGCAGTTGCAGGGGTATTAGCCTATCCAGACATCGAGAGTCTGCCTCGTGTTCCAGATCTGGCTGTTTTATGTACCAATAGTGTCAGAAACGTCAGTATTATCGATCAATTAGGCCGCAAAGGCGTCAAACTGGCCGTAGTATTAGCGGCAGGAATGAACGCAGAGCCCGACAGTGACGGTGTCACAGAAGATGTGCGCATGTATGAAACCGCCAGACAATACGGAATGCGACTTATCGGGCCAAACAGCATGGGGATGATCTTACCCTGGCATAATCTCAATGCGTCTTTCTCACCGGTTTCCGCCAACAAAGGCAATATTGCTTTCATTTCACAGTCTGCGGCAGTCTGTACCACGATTCTGGACTGGGCCAAGAACAAGAATATTGGCTTTTCGACCTTTATATCGTTGGGAGATACCTGCGATATTGGTTTTGATGAACTGTTAGATACCTTGTGCCGTGACAGCAAAACACAGGCTATCTTGCTGTATATCGACTCAATACGTGATGCCAGACGCTTCATGTCAGCTGCACGAGCAGCGGCTCGGACCCGGCGAATACTGGTGCTGAAAAGTGGCCGGACAAAAATTGGCAGTGCTGCTGCCCATCTTCACACAGGAGGAGAAATCGGTCTGGATGCTGTCTATGATGCCGCCATCAAACGCTCGGGGATGCTGCGGGTGCATAATACCCATGATCTGTTTGCGGCAGTGGAAACACTGGCTCACGCTGTGCCTTTGCGAGGCGAACGTTTAGCAATACTAACCAATGGTGGCGGGCCTGCGATTATGGCCGTTGATGCCCTCAGTGAACGTGGCGGAAAGCTCGCGACACTACGCCAGGAGACTATCGCTAAACTTTCTGCTGTATTGCCGGCCTGCTGGTCTCAATCTAACCCGATTGATATCGTCGGGGATGCCGATATCGCTCGTTATGAGGCGGCAACCAAGATTCTGTTAGATAGCGACGATTTCGATGCCCTGCTCATTATGCACTCTCCTTCTGCCATTGCACCGAGCAAAGAGACCGCTGAGCACATGGTCAAAGTATTGCAACAGCACCCCCGTACCCTGCATTTCAACATCCTCAGTAACTGGGCCGGAGAAAATCAGGCGTTGAAAGCCAGGCAGGTTTTCACACAGTCCGGCTTTCCAGCGTACCGAACACCGGAAAGTGCTGTTACCGCCTTTATGCACCTGGTGGAGTACCGGCGCAACCAGAAACAGCTGATGGAAACCCCGTCTTCATTCGGTGAGACCCAGAGCAACCCGGGGTTGGTTCATCAATTATTGGATCAGTTACTCGATCAGAAAATCTATCATCTGGAAACGCACGAAGTACGCCCTGTGCTGGAAAGCTATGGTTTTCATACTCTGCCGACCTGGATTGCGTCAGAGCCCGCTGAAGCCGCACATATTGCCGAGCAGATTGGCTATCCGGTTGCCGTCAAATTGCGCTCCCCTGATATTCGCCATAAATCAGAAGTACATGGTGTCATGCTGCATCTGCGAACGGCAGCAGAGGTTGCCAATGCCTCTCAGGCGATTCTGGATCGTGTTTCCTACAACTTCCCGAAAGCCCGTATTGACGGCTTGCTGGTGCAGCGCATGGCCAACCGTTCCGGTGCACAGGAATTACGCATTGCTGTTCACACCGATCCCGTGTTCGGGCCTGTTATTCTTATTGGTGATGAAGCTGCAGAGTGGGATATCCATCGTGATGCCGCCGTTGCTATTCCACCACTTAATATGGCGCTGGCGCGATACCTTGTCATCAATGCCCTGAAAACAGGAAAAATTAAACAGCGCAGTTTGCCGGATCGATTGGACATCCCTGCACTCTGCAAACTACTGGTTAAGCTTTCACAGCTGATCATTGATTGCCCGGAAATCATTGAACTGGATATACACCCCTTACTGGCAGCGGGTGAAGACATGACAGTGATCGATGCTTCCATGACCATTCACCCCTTTAATGGTGACACACAACAAAGGCTGGCTATTCGGCCTTATCCAAAAGAGCTGGAAATTTACACTTCACTGAAAGACGGTTCGCCGATATTACTTCGCCCGATTCGCCCGGAAGATGAACCCGGCCACAAAGCTTTCATTGCGCAGGTTTCACATGATGACCTGTACAGCCGTTTTTTCTCTGAAGTCGGTGAATTCAATCATGAAGCATTGGCGAATCTCACTCAGATTGATTACGACCGTGAGATGGCCTTTATTGCGGTGCGGCTTGCGCCTGATTCACACACCGAAACCGACATTATTGGTGTCAGTCGTGCGGTCTCCGATCCCACCAACGAAGAAGCGGAGTTTGCGGTGTTGGTTCGCTCTGATCTCAAAGGGCAAGGGCTGGGGAGCATCTTGCTCAATACCATAATTCAATATTGTAAGCAGCGGGGTTTACAGCGGTTGACCGGGATAACCATGCCCAATAACCAGGGAATGCTGTCACTTGCCAGAAAGAGTGGCTTTCAGGTAGAGATTCATTTTGAAGACAAAACGGCGGAGCTTCTGTTGGTGTTACAAGACGACAACCAGTCTGACCACGGTTAAATAATCACCACTGCCATAGTCGGTGGTTTAGAAGTGACAATAAAAAGGCTGACCATATGCCAAAGGTCAGCCTGCTTTTTCATGGCATACTGAGTGACCAAGCGGGTCGAAAAACATCGACACAAACATGCGTCAGTTCAGATGCTTTTTCCATAACTGCTCAAGGTGTTTGATCGCCCAGGCTTTTGCCTTGCCCATGCGGCTGCGATTCCAGGCCAGGACCAGTTCAAACTCTCTGACAGGATTATCCCCCACCATGGCCAGCTTGCCTGTTGCTAAATCATCCTGAATGAAAAAACTGGGGATTGTCGCAACACCAAGGCCGGCACGTAAGGCATTCAACTTGTCATTCATGCTGGAAACTGTAAGTAACGGCTGCTCTTCAAGAATATTGTGCGTTATCGGCGGCAGATTTCGTGCGGTATCTGCAACTGCTATGCCTCGGTATTGCTGACGAATGACAGGATCGAGCGGGTTATCATGTTTATGAATCGGGTGATCAGGGTGAGCAACCCAAACGATATCCATTTTGCCGAGAGGCTGAATTTTCACTTCCGGTGGCGCGACACTTGGCGGAGGAGCAATCAGAATATCGGCTCTGTCCTGTGCGAGCGCTTCCCAGCATCCGGCCAGAATTTCTTCACGAAACTTCAGACGGGTCTTACTTTTCTTTGCCAATGCATCAACAAGCGGAAACATCAGATCGAGCTTAATCAAACCGTCGTAGGCAATCGTGAGATCTAATTCCCAGCCGTGTGCCAGCGCTGTTGCATCCGAGACCATTTCATCCGCCGCGGATAATAATAACCGCCCCCTGTCCAGCAACAGCCGGCCAGCTTTGGTAAACGCGGCTTTATGACCGGAACGGTCGAAGATAACCAGATCCAGATCTTGTTCCAGTTTCTGAACCTGGTAACTCAGGGAAGATGGCGCTCGGCCGAGTTCTTCTGAGGCCGCAGCAAAACTGCCGCGACGCTCAATAGCATCTAAAACCATCAATGCTTCAAAGGATAATAACCGGTTCACTTTCAATCCCTGTGCCAATACAGCCATTTATTATGAGGCTGTTTTAACACATTCATCTTAAAATGCCTATCTGTACAATAACGCTCAATGCATCATGTTAAACTGTTGCCGAGGCCTGCGAAAGCTGTCCTCGACGACGGCGATTTCTGTATACCAAGCCTAAAGCGACCAGTGAATACAGAACAGCCAGCCCCCAAAGCTGAAACCACCAGGCGATAATCTGGCTAAAACTCGCTCCCATCTGATTTAACCGCAGGAATCCGTTAATCGCTGGCGTAGAAGGCACCCATTGTGCCAGCCAATAAACCGGAGCTGGCAGTGCGGATACGGGCCATACGAAACCAGCCGAGAACACCAAAGGCAGTGAACTGAGCAGCACGATGACCGTAGCCAGTTCCTTACGGGGGATCAGCTCTCCGATAACTATGCCTAACGCAGTTACTGAGATCAGAAACGGCACTGTCAGCATCAGGATGTCGCCGATTAAAGCCTGCCGACCGATGCCGTAATACTCAAAACTCAGTCCAAAGTAGTAAGCAGACAGAGGCAGATAGATCACGGAAAACAAGCAGATACGTGTGAAGATCATTCGCCAGGGTGAGCAGGTGTGCCAGTAACCCGACACGCCGGAACGATGCATTTCATTCTGAGCCGCCCCTACTAATGCAGAGCCAATCAACAGTGTCTGATGGAGTATCAGTACGAACACAGCAGGGACAACGTAATTGATATAACCCATGGTCGGGTTAAATACCGGACGCATATTCAGTTTCAGCGACGCGTACTTTTCGGAAGCTAACGCCAGGTTCTCGCCTTCAAGAATCATACGGGCCACTTTTGCTTCAGCGCTGAGCGTTCCTGTGGCTGTCGCCAGCCCTTCAACAACAGTACCGTAAACAAGAAACAGCGCCGCATCACCGGCGAAAGAGACTGTCGGGCTGGTACCAAGCAGGAGATCCCGGTAAAAGTGCTCAGGGATCACTAGCATCCCTTTCACCTCTTGTGCCTGAATCCAGTTTTTTGCTTCTTCAATACTTGCGGCTGTTTTCGTCACGGCCACCTGAGGTGTCGCATCAACCATGCGTATCAGTGCCCTACTAACTGCACTGTTATCCAGATTAACAACTGCAATCTGCTGTTCGCGAGGAAGCTGGTTTGAATAAGGCAGCGGGTAAATAAGCGAATACATTAAAACGCCGCCAAACACGGTGAAGATAATCGCAGGGTTGGTGAACACCGCTTTCAATTCACTCAGAAACAATTGACGCCAGCTCATACACCGCCCTCCAGCTGGCGTTTGCGCCAGACCAGCATTTTCAGCATAGCCAGTGCCATTGCCAGCAGAAACACCGCAAGCGCCATCATCTGAGGCATAGCTTGCTGTAAACCCGTCCCATAGTTAACCTGCTGAACCTGAATTTCAATGTAATGACTGACAGGCAACAGCGCCCGCCAGCCTGTCGCAATGGCTGGCATATCTGTCGCAGGAAAGGTTATCCCCATAAAAGCAAACGCCGGCGCTGAAAACCCGGCCACGAAGCTCATTGCCCGGGTAACATCCATTGCAAGGAAAAAGAACAGCACAGCCACACTCTGGCAAGCAATCACCATTAAACATTGTGCCACCAGCAAAATGCTCCAGCTACCGTGCATAGGCCAGCCCAGCAGCGAATACATGCCCCACAGAAACAACACACCTTGCAGAATAAAAACCGCCGCATAAGGTATAAGCTTGCTGACGAGTTGCTTCACCGGGTGTTGCCCCAGCCAGGCCAGTAATCCTTGCCGCCGCTGCTCTGCCGCCAGTGCCATGACAGTCGTGGCAATGATAAATATCTGCCACATGGCAGGAATAGCCGCCGAGACCAGAAACTGCCCATAGTGCGAGTTACTGTTAAATAACGGGGTTATCTGATTGCGGACTGGCAAGGCCTGCCCCAGCGCCTGTAGCGGTACTGGCGTGCCAGACACCATATTACTTACCGTATCTATACTGGCGGCATAGGTAGTCTGCGCCGACACGAAAGCACTGTTTATCAGCTTGGCAATCAAAATAAACTGGGCGTTATAAAACACTGTCACAGACGGAGATCGCCCGAGCAATGTGTCTTTTTCCAGAGAATCAGGAATCACCACCAGCGCATAAATCTCACCGCTCCGCATTAACGCTGTGCCTTCTTCCACCTCGCTCAATTGTCGGGCAACCGACAGGGTCGGGCTGGCATCGTAGTATCGGATCAATCCGCGGGACAGGCGGCTGTGATCCAGATCGACCACACCGACGGGCAGATCGCGGGCGATCCCTTGCGAGAATATCCACCACATCAGAACAAACAGACTTAAAGGCAAAAAGAACAGCATCGCCTTCAGCCAGGGTTCCTGACGTATGAGCCGCCACTCTCGCTGCATTGTGTTTAACCACATATCAGCGCTCTACCAACACACTCATACCGACACGCAATCCATCAACGGGCTGCAACGGACGCGCTTCAACTTCAAAAGTGCGCATATCGAATCCTTGCTGGGTATCCGTTGCCCGCCATGTCGCAAAATCTCCCATGACGGAAACATGCGTCACAGTAAACGGGAACGTTTGATCTCCCAATGCCGGCACCTTAGCTTCAAATTGAGTGCCTTTGGCAAAATCGGCCAGCCTGTCTTCACGGACATGAAACACCGCCCAGGCATCGTCCATATCTATGATGCTGACAACCGGAAACCCCTGTGGTGCCAATTCGCCACCATGAAGCAGGATCTGGCTGACCTCGCCATCATGCCAGCTGGAGATTTTGGTATCCGCCGCATAGGCTTCGACTTCTGCGACAGCCCCGGCAGCCATACGCTTTTTTTCCTGCGCAGCGCGTTTGGTTTCTTCCCGCGCCCCTTCTTTGGCCATTTCAAACATCTGATAAGCCGCTTGCTCTGTATAACGGGCCGCCTGCCATTGCGTATAGGCTTCATCCCTTTTCTGCTCAGCTACAACGCCGTCGCGATAGAGATTATTTATCCGTCGATAGGTTTTTTCACCCAGCGCCGATGCCGCTTTGGCTTTTTGCCACTGATCGCTGGCCGCCGCAACTTCCTGAGCACGTGCGCCATTTTGTGCTTCGTCAGCCAGTGCCCCGGCCGCCTGTTGACTGGCTTTTGCCTGCTCGAGCTTGGCATCAATTTCAGGGCTCAGTAAGGTAAAGATCAATTGCCCTTCGGTGACTTTATCCCCTTTTCGCACCAGTACCTGATCGATACGACCGGCGACTTTTGAGGAGATATTATATTGCTGAGCTTCAACCTGGCCCTGTAATCGCTCAGCATTCGGCTGATAGGCGTTCCAGAACCGGTATCCCAACCAAGCGACCAGCACAACAGCCGGTAATGCGACAGCAAGAGTTTTTAGCTTACTCATTTCAGTTAACCTTAAGTCCTTTGTAATTTTCATATTGGTTGAAGGTATTGATATCACCGCTGACAGCCAGTAATCGCGACAATGCTGTGACATAGTGATAAGCCGCTGCCAGGCGCTGCGTTTTTACACTCGCCAGATACAATTCGGCATCTACCACATCCAGAGAGGTCGACAGACCCTGACTAAAGGCTTTCTCACGTAACACCACACTTTCCTCGGCCAGTGCAATATTGGAGGCCAACCCGTCATATTCTTCCAATGCCTGAGAAGCTTCACGGTATGTTTTCTCCACTAACACGCTCAGATCCTGCTCAGCCTGTGCGCGCAGGTAATTCACCTGTGTCATTGCACTGTGAGCCGCTTTTACCTTGTCTGAACGGCCTGAAGAGTCGAGTAGCGGTATACTGACACCAACACCCACAGCCCAGTCTGGCGTTGTTTTCGCTGCGAGCGTGTCTTCTTCATAAAGGTTGTAATTACCGTAAAGAAAAACCTCAGGGTAATATTTGCCCTTTTCTGCATCTAACACGCCATTGGCCTGCGTTTTCTTGGCATCAAGAATATGAAGACCGGGGTAATCACTAAGGGTTTTATCAATAAAGGTGGTCATTGCCGGTAACCCTTCATTAACGAACAAGGACGTTGAAGGCAATGCGGGGGTTTGTAATTTAAGTAGCCTTGTCAGGGCAACTTGCGCAATTTCCAGATCGCGCTGGGCTTTAAGACGCTCAACACGGGCTTTATCAAAAGACGACTGTGCCTGCAAACGTTCGACTTTGGCTATCTGCCCTTGCGATTCTAACTTCAGGGCATTTTTATAATGCTTTTCCAACCCACGTTCCGCCTCCTGACGTGTGTCCAGCACTTGCTGCGCTAACACCACACCAAAATAATAGGTCGACAGATCTTCAAACTTGGCATGCTCTTTCATCTCAAGCATATATCTGGCTTCCTGGGTTTTTCCTTTCGCGATGTCCTGAGCCGCCATCACTCTTCCCCCGAGAAATACCGGCCAGATAGCACGAACTGAACTGGTCAGAATATCTCTGTCGGTAAGTTGTGAGGTAAACATTTTGTCGAATTGCCCCGGTGTCATTCCCATGAGCTGGGCCAGACCACCTAAACTGTTTGCCTGACTGCGCCCGGCTGGGGTGCTCGCAATCAAATCCGAAGGCGCAATCTCAATAGGACCGTCCAGATAGGTATAATTGGCTGATACTGTCACTCTGGGTAACGACAGTGCTTTCGACGCCTCTTGCAGGTATGCGGCCTTTTCTACGTTGCTTTTTTCTGCCGCCAGTTCATCGCTATTGTTTCGGACAATTCGCCACGCATCGTCAAAACTGACAGTCGCCGCTTTCACAGGAAAACACACGGAACTTATCAGTAGTGCCAGGGAGATGGGTTTAGCCAGAGTCGGCCTTACATTCATCATATATCCTTAATGACCTCAAGAATGATTGTCCATGTTAGAGCAAATACTCTATTTGACAAGCTTCAAAGAAATATTTATTTACATGTAGATCACAAGATATTGTTTTAAAAGCATAACAAAAGAAAAAGCCCTCGCTTGAGGGCTTTGACACTTGATTCTAAGAATGTGGCTTACATCAACCATTTCCACCAGATAAAGATGGCGAGAAAACCGTAAAGATAAGTTAAACCCGCCCATGACAGCAGTTTCATTGTTTTGGTCAGTTTCAAATCTTCTGGCAATGATGCCGTGGACACCAGGCGATAGTTCAAATAGGCAAAAACAGGTGTCGTCATGAAGGCCAGTATCATGGCAAAGTCCATCATTGGCATTAGCGCTGAGGTAAAGAACAAAATGATCGCCATCGCAAACACACTGACAACAATCATCCACGCATTAATATAGCGGTTTTGCTCCAGTGGTTTTTTCTGAATAACCAGTTGTGCTTCAGCAAGCGCGCGCGAGTAACCATCAATAACCGTAATCGTACTGCCAAAAATACAGAAGAAAGCGATCACTGCAATCAGATAACGAGACCACTCACCTATGGTAGACGCATACATGCTGACTAACTGATGAGAGAACCCGATTCCTGACGCTTTCAGTTCGGTACCCGTTCCATACAGCACCAAGGCACCCAGTGAAAGAAACACAACCGCCAGAATTGCCGTGCCAATGTAGCCTACATTGAAATCAAACAGTGCCGAACGTGTTGTCACTGTTTGCTCTTTACGCTGACTTTTCAGCCAGAGTGATGTCAGGCAAGAAATTTCAATCGGAGCTGGCATCCAACCCATCATCACGACAATGAACCCGAAAGACGCCAGAGTCCAGGCAGAAGGCCCCTGATAGTCGGCGGGCGCGGCACTGCCATTACTTGCGGCTATCACAACCGCAGAAATGGTCGCGATAACCAACACTGACATAATAACTTTTGACAATCCATCCAGCGCTTTATAGTGACCAGCCATCAGTATGGCCAGACAAGCTACAAGCACAATGGCAGAGAGAACCGGCAGAGGTAAATTGCCCGGCATAAAATAACCCAGCAGGCTTGCACTGAACAGCAACAGCGCTGCTGTGTTCACAATACCGGATAACAGGTTAAGCCCTGAAAATACCCAAAGATAGCCACGTCCTAATTGGTCGTAGCCTTCGACCAGGCTTTTGCCTGTTCCCATAGTGTATTGAATACCAGCCCTGAAAAATGGGTATTTAAAAAGGTTTACCAGCAAAATGATCGCGGCCAGTTGCCAGCCGTATATGGCCCCGGCTTTGGTTGATGCAACCAAGTGTGACCCGCCAACCGCGGCCGACGCCATCATGATCCCGGGACCTAACGATTTGATTAATTGCTTGATGCCACTTCCCTGTCTAGATTTCGGCGGGATAGATACTGTGTCTGACATTCAATACGTCCTATGTAGTTTTTTATAGTAATGAGCTTCTTTGTCTCAGGTTTAAATCAGTTGTGCAATCCCCTGGTCAGACTGAATTCAGAGTGAAACACTATAAAGTGGCGATACCAAGCACATGTCTCTACTCCTGATATTATTTTCATCAGTAAATATTAGGAATCATGTTAAAAAAACGATAAAAAAATATGCCTATTTCATAACTCCTGTACACCATTCCTTGACGTCTCTGAGAATATGCCTGCTCCCTATAAAATCATGATTTACCCCAAATATTCCACACTCCCACTCGCTTAGGCTTATGCTTGTAAAGAAAGCACCATAGGTTTTTCATACTCGCTTGAGCCTTTATGCCAACAGCTAAACACAATGACAGCGCGCAAGCTTCCTCTTCATCAGGTATCCTTCGCCGGATTCGGCGGGGACTGCTATGGGGTTTTATATTCGTCACCTGCGCCTTAGCCACTTTAGCTGTAGGTGTGACTTTCTGGTTAGCCGGTGAAGGTATTCAATTAGGATCTGTCTCTGGCATCAGCCTGTCGCAACAAGGCATCTCAGTTAAAAAACTGAGTATCAAGATCAAAGACAATGAGTTTGTGCTGAATAACGTTTTGCTGTTGCACCGCTACGCTGGGGATCAACAGCCGAACATGCCAGACTCCCCTCAAAACTCTCTTGCTGCCGGCTGGCTAGTTAAGGCCGACAAGCTGACAGTGGTGATCCCACCGGTAGTTCGCAGGGCTCTATTTGAAAATGGGCTCAGCGCTGACATCGTTACTTTCAACAAAGTAAAACTGATGACGCAGGGAGCACTGACCGAAGGACGGTTCATTATTACCGCTGCTTTTGCCGAAGCAATACTGGCTACGCCATCATCGAAAACAGATTATCAGCAGGCATTACATGACATCAGTATTGGCGTTTCAACAACACCAAAACTACAGCTCAGTGGTACGGTCGGGCGCGGCGATTTTCAGCCGCCGTTGGCGGCTTTCATCAAAGATGACAAGCATGGAGACAAGTTCCGCAACGCTGATCACCCCCAAAATAGTTACCCCGTCACGTTCAGGTCACTTTCATTCGCATTGTTACCACCAGAGGATGGCACGCAGCCCCTTTCGGTCTCTGTTGATCACATTGCGCCAGTAACAGCATCTTCAGATCAATCTGAACAGGATGGGATTCGCCAGTTATCTCTGTCTGTCGATTTATTATCGCCGCTGAGCTCACTTGAACTGAGCATCAGCAGGTTACGCTGGGATCCTGCGCCATTCCTGTCTCAAGAACAGACCTCAACATCAACCGACCTTCCCCACCTCGGACAAATCACCCGCCTGTTGTTTCAGGCTCCGGTTAAACACATTGAAATCGCATCGATGGCAATCGTCGATTACTTATCCCAGGCCAGATTTTTATTTCAGCGAGGGACAGAAAACACACGGTTTGAATTAGAGGGAAAGGTACAAACAGCCAACAATACGTTATTACCTGTCACCAGCCACTTTCTGGCTTCTGAAAACAAACCGGCCGTTTTTACTGTACAGCTCACTGATGCTGATCAGGCAAGTCTTTCTGGCGTTGATTTAGTAAGCTGTCATGCCAGCTGGCAATTTACGTCAGACATGCCGCAATCTCTCAACTGTAAAAGTGACAATGTCACCAAAGTACTGGATTACTTCGCCATCCAATCCATATCGCTCCCTGATCCGAATCAACAACAAGCTACCTTTGTGGCAAAACTAACAGAAACTAATCAACCCAAAAAAAAGCAATCTGAGAAAAAGCAACCAAAGAATAAAGACCACCAGTCTGATTCAGCCTCTGAGCCAGATTCGCTCTCGCCGGTATGGCACTATGCGATTGAGATAAGAGCGCCCGGCAGCATTCAATTCAGATTACCCCACTCACACCAACACAGCGGGCCAGACGATTATAGTGCCGTAGCGTTAAACCATGACGGTATCTGGCGATGGGCACTGTCGTTTGATCAGCAACAGGCACAGTTCAGATTAACCACTCCGAAACAGTTAGACATTGGCGTTAAAAACCCTGCTGCGCAGGGAAAAATTGTTATAAACACTCTCTCTTGCCATGTGCCGCTAACAATACTGGCCCGGTCTCAATGCCGCAGTACTAATTCGCTTACCGCGCAGGCAGCAGTTCTTGAAATCGACCCACTGACAATCAGTAATCTGCAGCTGTCACAGCGTATCGACATACAAAGCACTGGCAACGTACTCAAACTGAATCTGGACAGCACCCGGATCAGCGCACAAACAGTTGCCTTACCTGACTATGCTGATCAAAAGCAAAACAACTTAAGTCAGGTACGCATAGATATACCCGACACTGGCATTCAACTGGACAATCTCTTTTCATCAGCGCCAGCGTCACCACAAGTATGGTTACTCAATGTCGGTGAATCACCGGCCACACTGAATGCGGCATTCAGCAGTTTACGCACTATGACTACAGACACTGAATCGAGAAAGAATCAAAGCTCTCTCCCTGCACAACAATTTGAGGGTAATCTCGCGATCACGTTAAACAGCTTGAGGGCAGTAAAAAACACTCAGGCATGGAAGCTTAGCAGCGATTATTCGACACATCTGGCGCTCAGTGTGAATAATCAGGTGCTGCCTGTCATCCGCAACCAGGGAAAACTGACACTCAATGCAGACACACTGGCAATAACAGGTTTGTTAAGTACCGCGCAAAGTCAGCCATGGTTAGATTTTTCATTCACTCAGGAATGGAAAAGCCGGATCAGCCGCATTCAGATAGCACAGAAACCCATTTCTTTTTCCGCAAAACAGAGCTTACAAAAGTACTATCTCGCGCCACTGCCTGTTAGCGCTGATCTGCATAATGGCAGTGTGAGTCTCCGAGCCGATCTGAAATATAAGAATGCTCTCTGGTCAGGCTCGCTGGATATCTTCACAACCCATTTAAGCGGAAATATTAAAGACACCCACTTTGCCGATCTCAATGTGTCATTGACCAGCCTGGTAACTAACAATACGATACGCAGCCGTCAGCCGCTGACGGTTCACGCCAGTTGGCTACACTTCGGCACCTTATTTCAGGACGTCACGGCCAGCTTTCATTTCGACACAGATGAGCCTCGCTATACGCTGCACAGAGCAACCGCCAAGGTGCTTGGTGGTCAATTAAGCACCCGCAACGTAGTGAGCCACTCTTTGACCAATATTGACGTGATTCCCTTGCGCATCCTGAGTCTCAATCTTAAGAAATTAATGGATTTATTTAACCCTGAAGATGTTGAGTTAACAGGAACACTGGATGGATTACTCCCCATCCGCATTGTGAACGGAAATCCCGTCATTGAAAAAGGTGCTTTATTTTCAAGAAGTCCGGGTGGCGTTCTGAGATATAAAGACGGGGCAAATATCGATGAAAACGTCAGAGCCGGAGGCGAAAACAGCCTCAAAGTGATCACCAGGATTCTCAGAAATTATCAATACGACTCTCTTGCGGTTGATATAGACTATTCCAAAGAGGGTCAATTAAATGCTAGTGCCAGGTTCAAAGGCCGGAATCCTCACTTTCAGAATGGAAGACCGGTCAACATCAATCTGAACATTGAAGACGATATACCAGCACTGATCAAAACGCTCAACACGATAAATACTTCTCAGTTTGAGCGGATTTTTGTGAAGCAGCTTGGTCTTGAAAATTAGACTTTTGCGCTGAATTTATTGCAAATGACTTGAAAAGGTCGACGCCCATGGATATTCAGTTTAAGTATTACTGTATGACAGGCTGTTTAGCAGTGATATTCTTATTAATGACTTCTGGTTTGGTCGGATGTACACCTACTGTACAGGTTGCCGCATCTGACAAGCCTATAGAAGTCAATCTGAACGTGAAAATTGAACATGAAATCAGGATTAAAGTGGATAAGGAAATCGATGATCTTTTCAGTGACGATGATGTCTTCTGACAAGGCGGAGCGCCTGTTATGAAACGCATACTGACTTACCTGGCTATGTTGCTGTTTTGTGCACATGCTTTTGCTCTCGATTTACAACAAGCAAAAGCACAAGGCTTAGTCGGTGAAGCCAACAATGGCTACATAGCCGCTTTGGCACCGTCACCTTCAGCAGAAGTACGCCAGCTGATTCAAATTGTTAACAGTGAACGAAAAGAAAGTTACCAGCGTATCGCCGTATCACACGGGCTGACATTGCCCGAAGTAAGCCGACTCGCGTACAAAAAAGCGATAGAAAAAACCGAAAGCGGCCATTTTTATCAGAGCCCAAGTGGCTTGTGGGTCAAAAAGTAAACATATTTTCTGCTCGCCATTCAGTCACCGTCCAGAGATAACACGCCTTAACGACTGAAATTTTCAGTCATATTCACTACCAAGAAGAGGTATACTTCAGCTCTCATTTTCTGTGTGCTGTAGAAAGATGCTGTTCCAACCTGCCTTACTGAAACAACAGTTAACGCGCTATCCTCTATTCTGGCTGGGTGCGCTGATTTGCCTGATGCCATTCATCAACTCCCCTGTGGCGCTGATTCTGGGTTTCTCGCTCGCTACCTTAGGGTTTGTCCCTGCAGATATTCCTGTCGCCACCATCACAAAGAAATTACTGTCATTGGCGATCATCGGTCTGGGATTTGGCATTCAGCTTGATGTCGCCATTGCAGCGAGCAAAGCAGGTTTAGGGCTCATTGTGGCTTCCATTGTCGTGACCTTAGTCATGGGATGGTTACTCACCCGATGGCTGAAGATAGACAGCAAAACCGGTCATCTGATTGCATCCGGAACAGCCATTTGCGGCGGTAGCGCAATCGCGGCTGTTTCTCCGGCAATCAACGCTAACAGCCATCAGACCTCGCTGGCACTGGCGACGGTTTTTATACTGAACTCAGCAGCTCTCTTCTTGTTTCCCTCTGTTGGCCATCTGCTGGATATGACGCAACATGAGTTTGGTGTCTGGGCTGCCATTGCCATTCATGACACCTCTTCAGTGGTTGGTGCGGCAGGGGCTTATGGCGACGAAGCGTTAAAAACAGCCACCACGCTTAAGTTAGCCAGAGCCTTGTGGATTATCCCGCTCGCGTTTCTCAGTGCTCTGATATTTCGGGGGAAAGAGAAAAAGCTAACCGTGCCAATGTTCATCATCTTCTATTGTGTCGCTATGCTGACGGCACACTGGCTCCCCCAATTCTCTGAGCTGTATCAGGGGATCTTCGCACTCTCGAAACGCCTGTTGGTGGTGTGTTTATTTATGATTGGGGCGGGAATTACGGTACAAAAACTGCGTGCGGCAGGCTTTAAACCGCTGTTACTGGGTATGTTGCTGTGGTTAATTATTGGCCTGGGTTCATTGCTTGCTATATTGCTCGGGGCGGCCTGAATGGCTTAGTCGGTATCCCATTGCGGTGCCGTCTCTTGTTCGCTGCTTTGGCTTTTCACAGTCCAGGCTCTTCTGGCAACCAGATAAAAAAGCAGCGAAAAAGCCATCAGACTCAGCAAAGCGCTCCAACCACCTGTCGTCATTGTTGCGCCTAATGTCAGCAGCAACACCAGAGCTACCCATTTCTTTGTCTTATCCATCTAAGTCATTACTACTTTTATCTTTCCTGATGCTCATTATTGTTTAAGCACCACTGCAGATAAAAATACCTAATCACACTAAGAAAGCAGGTTTCGTTATAACCGTAAGTAGTTAAAGCACGATTTTTATACCGCTGGTTATTATCAACCTGATGCACTCAACCCCGGCACTTTGGTCTAGGCTAACAATACACCTCTGTAAGCACCGGAGATCATGCTTATGCGTCGATTTGAAAACTTGCTCTTTATTAGTGATGGTGTGCAGGATGAATCAGATGGATTAAAACAGGCATTGAGCCTGTCAAATAATCACCACTGTAACCTCACCGTGTTGATTATTTACCCTGAGTTACCTGAAACGCTGGGGAGTTACCAACCCAATTGGGAACAAGCACTCATTGAAAGTACCAAACTGCAGATTGCGCAGACGACGTCAGCGCTGTCTCTGTCTGAACAATCTGTTATGCCCGTCATTCTGGCGGAAAGCAGCAAAACGCCCTCCACACTCGTCATTCAACATGTGCTCAGAGACAGTTACGATCTGGTGCTGAAATCCGCCAATTTCAATCAAAGCGAGACTGGGTTGAAAGCCATTGATATGGAACTACTCAGGCAATGCCCCTGTCCGGTCTGGCTATGCCGTCCCATTACGCATGCGCAGAAGAAGGTCCATGTTGCCGTTGCTATTGATGCTGAAAACGATAGCAGGGAAGAGACAGATCTTGATCTGATGCTGCTTCAGTTGTCCCGATCACTGGCAGACAGTTGTGACGGAAGTCTGAATATCATTTCCTGCTGGGATTTCCCGTACGAAGAAATTGCCGGTAACCCGTTTATTCATGTCCCTGAGCAAGAACTTCAGCAATCCATCAAAGACGCGGAACAAAAACATATTAATGGACTGAAAGCACTGATCACGCTATCTGGCATTGGCGGACCAGTGAAAGAATTCCACCCTAAAGGTCTTCCTCAGAAGTGCATCCCCGACATCATTGAAAGCGAAGGCATTGAGTTATTGATTATGGGAACAGTTGCCAGATCTGGCATACCCGGTTTTATCATGGGAAATACTGCCGAAGACATTATCCAGAATACTAAATGCTCCATTCTTGCCCTCAAGCCCAAAGGGTTTGTGACGGACGTAAAAGCCTACTAAGCAAGCATTGCCGGTATGGAGAACGATTCAGGTATGACAAAAAAATACGGGCTGCCAGCGGCAACCCGTATGTCTTAATGGTTATAAAAAGCTTTTTACTGCGCGTTCATCGCATCCAGTTTCGCACCAACCGGACCGGAGAAGTTATAACCGTCGTGTTTATCCCAGTTAATTGACCAGGTCATGACCCCGGCATAATTACTGTAATTAAACGCCGGAACCACAGTCTGGCAATGCGTACCGATGGTCAGGCAGTCTAACGCATCCAGAATGTTCTGAGTCGGTGCCTGGCCTGAGTTAGCAGAGCTGGGACCGGACGGCAGACCGATGGCGACCTGATCATCACGCAGTGGCGCAAACTGCTCGCCATTGGCTAACGTGAATCCCTCGATCAGCATTTTGGACTGTGCCACCATCATGTCCACTGAGCCTTCTGGTGCCGCACCTGGCAGATATGGGTTCGGCAAACCACCATTGTTATATAACTGCACATGCAGAAGATCCAAGGTATCTCGCAGTGCATTAATCAGTGGAATATAAGCGCCCCAGATACCGGAATACGCCACCATACCTCCCTGAACATACGGATGTTCAGGAGCCATGGTCAGGTACATATCACCGCCCATATTCGCTTCAATCTGCTTCAGCGCGCGAGGCAGACGGGCCTGAATCTGAGAGCCGTGAACCAGATTGGATCCGCTCTCAAGGTCAATGTCCAGCCCGTCAAATCCCCATTCGTTGATCAGCGCAGTCAGACTGCTGACAAAATGCTGTTCATCAGAATCCGTATTGAGGGTGATGGTTCCTTCGGCGCCACCAAGAGACAAGACGAATTTCTTGCCCTGGGCCTGCAGTGCGGCCATATCCTGCTTGAATTTCTGGGGATCCAGTGCCGGGCAGCTGCTGTGAATATCACCACTGTACAGATTGAAATGGACAGTGCCCGTACTGTTGCGATCGTTCTCCGCAAAGGCAATATCGATGATATCCCATGCGTCTGACATCTCACTAAGGTTGATAGGACAACCCGCGCCATTGACAAAGTTATGCCAATAACCAATCAGCTTATGGTTTTTTACAGACTGCTGAAGCACCTTGACGGTAGAGGCGGCAGATGTAACGGCCAGTCCGGTTGCATCTGTTGCCCTCGCAAAGACTGTGTAATTACCCACAGCGCCTGGCGTCCAGTGGGTGCTGTATGGTGAGGTAGAGTCCGTGGCGATCACTGCACCATTAACCAGGAAATCAACACTGTTCACTGTGTTGTTCAGTGATGCCGCATCTGCAGACACAACAACAGCCTTACCTAAGCCAACAGAAGTGCCGGATGCCGGTGATGTCAGGGTGACAACCAATGGCTCGTCACTGACATTGACCAAAACGCCCGCACTGCCCTGATTGCCTTCATTATCTGTTGCCACAGCCGACAAACTGACAGCCCCTGTTCCCGTCGCAGTCCAAGTAACACTGTAGGGCGCTGAGGTATCGATGCCTAAGCTTTGTCCAGCCGCAAAAAATTCCACTTGCGACACGGAGCCGTCAGCATCTGTTGCATCCACCGCCAGCGTGACAACGTCACTATTTAACACTGTTGCATTGTCGGCCGGAGAGCTAAAGGTGACTGTCGGCACAACCGCACATATCCCCTGCTCAGTCCAGGCGTCGGTCCAATAAAGACCGGTTCCCGGTTCGTATGCCCAGGCCGATTCAGACGAACACCAGCCAGCCACATCACAGCTATATTTGTAATTTGCACTTTGGACCAGATCACCTACCTGGTAACTGGTGCCAGCCTGATAAACAGGTACGCCAGCACATCCGCCACCAGTAGCACCTGAAACCGCGACAGTAACGACTGAGCTCCAGGTTACCGCACCATTATCGTCTGTGGCTTTTGACTTAAATTCGTGGCTGCCCGCGGTGGCAGACCAGACAGACTCAAAAGGTGAGGAAGTTGCAGTTCCCACCAGCTGGTCATCAACATAAAACTCAACGGAAGCCACTGTACCGTCCTGATCCGTTGCATCAGCACTAAGGGTGACAACGTCACCTTCTTTGATTTGTGATACAGTCGTCGGATTCGTCAATGCCACACTGGGGGGCTGGTTGTTACCTTCTGCCACCACAGTGATAGTCACGGAATCGGTTCGGCTCGCCCCTTTATCATCGGTTGCCACTACCGTGACAGAATGATTACCTTCAACCGTATTCCACGGCACTGAGTACGGGGCGGTATCATCAATACCCACAGTATTGCCGTCCACTTTAAACGTGACGTCAACCAACTGACCATCACTGTCCGCCGCATTGGCGGTCAAAGAAATGGCTTCATTGACACCAAACTGAGCATTATTCAATGGTGACGTCAAAGTCACTGTCGGGGGCTGATTACCGCCAGGAGCATCACACACACCCAGCAAAGACCATTCTTCGTAAGGATCAGAATACTGAACAGGATCCTTATTCTGGTTCCACCAATTTGCCTGATAGGCGTTATTAAGATGCTGTACTTGTGCCCCTCCATTATACGGAGTTCCACTTGCCCAGACTGGAAAAGCTGTACAGTCAATCGCATAGGCCGATACTGGGCTCACCAATACCAATGCAATTGCTGTATGAATGAGGGTTTTTCGCATTGTTAGCGTCCTTATTCTCTCAAATGAAGATTTTCCCAAAGAGATACTTACTTGGTTCAGATAGAAAATTATCCAAACCAATCATGGACGACTTTTTAAGTAATGATAAATAAGACAAAAGAGTATTGAATACAATCCTCTGTGAACTCTCATTTTCAGAGTAGCGCATACAAAATCAATGCAGAAAGACCGAAGAAAGATCACTTTTGACGGAAAAGCATATAGAAGAACAACCAAAGGGGCTTTATAGCCCCCTCTCTTTTTGCTGCCTGTAAAATAATCAGCCCGTTATAGTGCTGAATAAAAATAAGTTATAGGCGACGATGGCAATCAGTAGCAGTAAACCTTCTAAGCGGTTGATGCGGCCCGGTCCGCGGAAGCCCATGCACATCACAACCAGGGCTACGGTCAGTCCCATCATGACAGCCCAGTCGCGAGCAAACACTTCAACGCCAATGCCGCTGATCGGAGAAATAACACCAGCGATACCAATAACTGCCAGTATATTGAACATATTTGAACCGACAACATTACCAATAGCGATATCGTGTTCACCTTTACGTGCAGCAGCCACAGAAGCCGCCAGTTCTGGCAGTGAAGTGCCAAGAGCAACAATAGTCAGACCAATAATAAGATCACTGACACCAAGTGACTGAGCAATGGTCACCGCGCCCCAAACCAGAATTCGGGAACTCACCACCAAAAGCACCAGACCAATAAGCAGCCACATCACGGCTTTCTTTAAAGGCATGTTGTTGGCTTTCAGCTCGTTTGCCGTCTCTGACTCCAGCGTATCGCCTTTACCTTTCAGAGCAGAATAGATAGACCAGCCAATCAAGCCAAAAAATCCAATCAGCAAGACAACCGCTTCAACGCGTGTTAACTCGCCATCCCAGAGCAAAATACCTGCAAGGATACCGATAAGTATAAGTAGTGGAAGCTCTTTTCTGATGATGTTCGACTGGACGGCGATAGGCGCAATGATTGCCGTAATACCCAGAATAAGCCCGATATTGACAATATTGGATCCAAGAGCATTACCCAAAGCCAGCTCAGGTTTACCGTCGATGGATGCCATAGCCGATACAACCATTTCTGGTGCGGAAGTACCAAAGCCCACAATAACCATACCGATTAACAGTGGTGGCATCCCCAGATAGCCGGCACTGGCAGCAGCCCCGTCGACAAATTTATCTGCACTCCAGACTAAAAGAGCAAAGCCCAACAATATGGCTATTGATGCGGTGATCATGTGTATGTACATCCCAATGTTTAACAGAAAATAACGTTCAAAAATGAGTAAAAAACAGGTTATACGAACGCATTCAGTAACACGGGAATCAAGCGGCGCCAAGAATAATGGGTTTACGTGTTTTATGGTAGCAAAATTATCACATTACACTGATAAATCTCACAGTCCGGCTCACCGCATACCGAGTGCAGAAACATGCGGTGAATCAATCAAAGAAGAACGATCTGACTGCCCGTAAAACACCCTGCGGCAAACAACCGCAAGGCATCATCACGAAAGGCAATCACAGGCAATCACAGATAGACAAAGAACCGCAATGTGGAGGACAGTTCATCACGTTGCCACTGCTGATAGGTAACTTCGGTGCGTAATCCCAACTGCTGGCTAAGCGCCCAGTGCCAACTTGCCTGTGATTCCGTACGCCAGCGCATAGCATCCCACTGGTACAGCCCCTGTGCGGACAAGGCCAGTTTGTGCTCTTCGTTAGCCTGCCAGACCAAGCCCGACTCCATCCCCAAACCCAACGACAGGTTCTCACCCTGAGCATCAAAATAATTCAGTTCAGAAGAGAGTAACGTATAAGCGTGTAAACGGTTAGCATCTCCCCAGGATTTACCGTACCCGCCCTGCATGAAGTATCGGCCAGTCAAACCGCGAGTATCTGGCTGTCGATCATAGCCGGCACGGATATTCCAGGATAAGGAGTCAAATACCCGATAATCAGGCGCCAGTGACATGGCATCGAGCAGGTAAAGCTGGTTAAGATCCACATCGCCATCTTGATCAACCCCTAATTGCAGGTCGAAAAAGCTGATCTGTGCCCCCGGAATGTAACCGCCAGCGTTATCCAGTAAATCATGATAGGCCACTCGCCATTCCAGCAACGCCTGATCGGCGTTATGATTGCTGTAACGATATCCCAATCCTAACCGGCTTGAATTGTGGCCTTCATCAGGCGACATGGCAGGTTTTACGGGTTCAGAAAATGGCGAAGAGGTATTCAGCTTGCTTCTGGCAATCAACAATTTCTGTAGCTGAGGCGCAATATCTTCCCGGGCGAGCGCCTGATCATAAAACTCAAAGTTGAGCCACTCATAGGCCATTTCCAGAATGGCAGCCCGTTCGCTCAATGATCCTTCAGTCGGATACTGGCCCGTCATGGCAGCCCGCGCGGCCAACAGTTGTTGATCATCCAGTTGCTCAGCATAGTGCATTAAACGTGTACCAAAAGAAGCCCGGTATTTGGGAACCTCAATCAGTCCGTTCTCTCTGAGCACTTTGACTGTGTCTGATGGAATTGCCCGGTAATCAAAACCGGATGTCAGATCCAGCCCTTCCCTGCCCGCTTCAAGCAGTGCCAGCAGCTGATAGGAACAATTCTCATCGATGAAATAGTAGTCAAATTCAACACCGTTCATTTCCCAGAGATGGCGCAGCACCTGCTGAACTTCTTCCTCATCCAGATTTAACGCATACTCCCAAATATCTCTTGATTCTAAATCGTTGTACTCACGTACTTTTCTGTAATACGGCATGACACTGAACGTGCCGGGGTAATTCCCGAACAGCCCTTTTGCTGCGTACAGAAACGCATTGTCATTACTCTCCGGCGTGGCGGCAAAATTGATTGCAAAGGCCACTAATTCGCGGTTTCGATTCTGATCTTTAGCATCAACACGCAGCAAAGTATGCCCGAACATAGACGATGGGCTGTTCATAAATGCTGTCGGGAAGACCAGTGTCAGCCCCTTGGGATTCAGCGCCTGCTTCCAGAGAGTCTGCTCAGGGCAGACGGCTACTGGCCAATCTGTATGTAATTTTTGTTTTAACCAATGGAAACGGGCCGGATACCGGCAGCTCAAACTCTGGTCATTGGGTGAGCTATCGGACTGTTTCGCTTCGCGTTCAAATCCTTCGACGGTGGCATTAAGCTCGGCCAGAGGATCATCTTTTCCCTGCGGACTGACAAAGAAAGAAGGCGAATCGACCAGGCTTGTGAACGAGCCGGTCAGTCCGGGCTGATAATGCCCCAGGGTATGCCAATAATCAGAGGTGGAAAGATGCACCAGATCTTGCTGGGTATACGCAAAAGCGGTGCTGCTGAAAACGCTGAGAGGAAGCAGAGATAGCCAGAACTTCATGAAATCATCGATGGGATCAAATAGGTTCAGTCAAGCACATTGAATAAACAAAGCACCAGATTAGAAAAAGATACAGCGCCTTTTGGCGCTGTATCTGAGCGGTTCACACCTGTAATAAATTACAGTGCGTAAGCGGCCAGCGTATTCTGATCAGCAACCATAGTGTTCAGGTTAGCCAGAACATCTGTAGAAGTAACATTTTCAGAAGCGAAGATAGACGCATAGTTGTTACGAGCAGTCGCGTTAAATTCCGCTTTTGCTTCATCGCTCATGCCCCAAACGTCAGTCAGAGTTGCCAGCGTTTCACCTTCGCCACGTGCGATATCACGAGCCAGATTGTCCATGTTACCGTCGATAAACATAGCCAGTTTTTCTTGAGAAGTGATCACGCCGTTGCCGTCACAACCCAGTGTGCCGAAAGTGATACCGAAAGTTTGGTTACCTGAAGTACCGTTCGTTGTCGCACCCAGTACTTTAAATACTTTGCCTTCTTGACCAGCAAATACCATAGAGCCCAGACCACAACCGATATCTTGGTCAGCCATTGCTTGAGAGAAAGGCATCATGCCCGCGAAAACTGCCACTGCAAATACTTTTTTCATTGTTATTCCTTAGACTTAATTAACACAAATTGCTTACATCATTTTTATGCGTCCAAAATCATAACAACTTAAAGCTATATTTCAATTTATACAGGGCAAAAAGTTATTTGTTTACATTTTCTTAGCTCAAAATCCACTTTTTAAAAAACCCGCCCATTTTAGTTGAGTTAAAAATAACCAATCTGGGCGAAGTCGCTTAACGCAATATCGTTATTATTGTTCAGAAACTCACTCATTATTCCTATTAACAATATTTTTAACTTTATCGACTAAGTCGATAGGCAAAGGGAATACTATGGTTGATGTCCTGTCATTGGCAATCTCAGTCAATGTCTGCAGGTAACGAAGTTGAATCGCATTCGGGGCTTTATTCAGCACTTCGGCGGCCTCCATCAACTTTTTAGAGGCTTCCAGCTCACCCGTAGCATGAATAACTTTTGCACGACGTGAACGTTCGGCCTCTGCCTGACGAGCTAATGCACGCACCATGCTGTCATCCAGATCAACATGCTTGATTTCAACATTGGCTATCTTTATGCCCCAGTTATCGGTGTGCATATCAAGAATGCCCTGCAAATCTTTATTCAGTTCATCTCTTGCCGACAGTAATTCATCTAACTCATGCTGACCAAGTACTGATCGTAATGTTGTCTGGGACAGCTGGCTGGTGGCTTCAAGATAATTTTCGACATTGATGATCGCCATTTTGGGGTCAATAACCCGAAAGTAAACCACAGCATTGACCTTAACCGATACATTGTCTTTGGTGATAAGATCCTGAGTTGGCACATCAAGCACAATTGTTCTCAGGTCAACCCGAACCATTTGTTGAATGATTGGGATAATGATGATCAACCCAGGCCCTTTTACTTCATAAAAGCGCCCCAACAGAAAGACGACTGCACGCTCATACTCACGCAGCACTCTGAACATGCTGATAATCAGCACGAGTACCAGCACAACGATGGTTGCTAGGGAATACGTAATCATGGTTTATTCCTTCTCTTTGGCCGCAACATGCAAACACAAGCCTTCGACTTGCTTAACGACAATTTCCTGACCCACCCGCAATGGCGTATCACTGCGGGCTTGCCAGATTTCGCCTTCTACCAGCACCCGCCCCTCTCCGGGAAAGCCACTGACCACTTTACCGTGATCGCCAAGGAGCATTTCTACCCCGGTTGAAACAGGCTTACGGCGGGTTTTTAGCAATAAGGTAAGAATGACAAAAGTAAACAGCGCGGAAGTGGCTGTCAGACCCACGATCAAAGGGACAGCAATTTGATACCCTGGTTCTTCGGTATCCATTAACATGACTGACCCTATAACAAAAGAAACGATACCGCCCAGACCCAATATGCCAAAGCTGGGGCTAAAGCCTTCTGCCACCATCAGAATGATCCCCAGGATAATCAATCCCAGCCCCGCATAACTGACAGGCAATAGTTGCAGCGAATACATAGCCAGAATCAGACAAATACCGCCGAGTACACCAGGCAACCCAACCCCGGGGTTGTAAAATTCTAACAATAAGCCATAGATGCCTATCAGCATGAGTATGTAGGCCACGTTCGGATTGGTAATGACCGCCAGAAACTTAAACCGCCAGTCCTGTTCACGCTCTACATATGCAACATTCTCAAGTGATAAAGTCTGTTGTACCCCGTTAATAAGCACGGTACGGCCATTAATCTGACTAACCAGATCATCAAGATCTGTTGCCATAAAATCGATGACATTTTCTTGCAATGCCCCTTCGGCATCTAAACTTGCCGCTTCCCGAACGGCTTTCTCTGCCCAGACTTCATTTCTGCCATGCAATTTAGCCAGGCTGGTGATATACGCAGCCGCATCATTGATGACTTTCTTCTCCATGGCTGTTTCGGCTTTTACTTCCTTACCTGACTGTGTACCTTCTTCAGACTGTTTAGCCGCGTCATCTTTTCCAGCCGGTTCCTGTTCATCAGAGTCATCAAAAGGATTGTCTTTTTTCCCGCCTGGCGACCCACCGGTCAGAGATACTGGGGTAGCTGCACCAAGGTTTGTGCCCGGTGCCATCGCAGCAATATGACTGGCATAGAGAATATAGGTTCCGGCGCTCGCCGCTCTGGCACCCGATGGGCCAACCCAGGTTGCCACTGCAACCGGAGATGTTGTGATAGCGCGAATGATTTCCCGCATAGAGGTATCTAAACCGCCAGGTGTGTCCATCTTTAGCACGATAAGCGCAGCCTGTTCTTCCTGAGCATGATTAATTTCACGCGAGACAAAATCACTGACGGCAGGTCCGATCCCGCCTTTGATATCAATTAACCATACATCGGATGCCTGAGAACACATTGGCCAAAGCGCAGCCAGCCATAATGTCAGAATGGAAAACAGCTTCATGACGCATGCTCCCAGTAGGTGTACCAGACTGAACCAGATAGGAAAACCTGAACTCTTAGGCGTTGGTTATCCACCACCTTAAGCATAGCGCACAGAATTCGGTGCAGGATTGATCGCTGTACAGAGCCATGACACCCTGCACAGCAGCGGGCAACTCAGGGAATATGACGAGAGAAAAGTCGGCCAAGCGCCGAGGGATGGTGAGACCAGTGCGTATCAAACATGTCCATCAAAGCCGGGTTGCCATACCGTGACAGACAAACGGCATGGAAACGATTCTTATGCTCTTTCAGTTTAGCTACCCGCTCCTGCATCTCCGGCGATTGCGACGGCGCAATAAAATCGGACAGCACAATGAGATCCGCATTTTTATACTTATCGCCACTCATCAGCATCAAGGACTGATCCAACACAGGCGTTAAATCTGTGCCGCCATGAAAAGAATAAGAAAGGAAATTTAACACTTCACTCAAACCATCCTGCCGGGTCAGCTCATACGTGATGTGCTGGGTAGAAAACAGCATGACATAACAATCTCTGTCATCGGCAAGTGCAATCTGCATCAATCCGTAAGCCAACGCTTTCGCGCACTGTTCAGGGTAGCCGGACATTGAGCCAGAAGCATCAATGCAAACAATAAACGGCCCTTTGTCCTGTTCGACTTGTTTACTTTGCTTCCTGTAGGCTTTCACTTTACGCAGTTTGCGCTGGGCACCCTGCATTCTGTAATTCATTAAACGCTTATCAACAAGGTGTTTGTAGAACACCACCTCCAGCTCAGGATAGGCAAGAAACATTGCCTCGTTAGGCAGTAAGCGCGCCAGATCATCACTGGGATGCACGCCGACAATATCATCGGTGACGTTGTCACTCTTCTCTTCGACCATTTTCAGCTCTTCCGTCTGAACTCTGGCCTGACTCGGATCATCGACCTCGTTAGCCACCCGGCCTAGCTTGTCGGCAATCTCCTGAATTTCATTATTTTTTTGAAGAAATCTTGCGATAGATTTTAACCGCTCCACATCCGTTTTGGTCAGTTTGGCTTTCGCCATATCCCAAAGCCGGCCAGCGCGTTTTTCGTCGCCTGCTTCATCGACTTTTTCCATTTGCTGCATGGTTTCAATGCGCTGATACAGGTCTTTCAACAGTGCTTCTTTATGATGCTCTAACTCAGATTCCTGCGCTTTCTTGAGTGCTACCTGCAAATGTTCATACCACTGATGACAAAAGTAGCTGTGGAACATAGGGTTATGTTTCTTCTGATCATGGTCGAGCAATCGGCGCGCTTTAAAATAAAAGCCGGACGTCGTTTCAAGTTCACTGACTACCTGTTCAGCATTGTCCATAAAAGTGTCCGCAGACCATTGCCGAACCTTTTGGTATAAGGCCAGTTCCTGACTGAACCGATCGGCCACATCCACTTTTGCGATGCGATGCTGTACATAGCTGCGCCACTTACCGACCTGCAACTTCATAGACGACTTAATTCCCGGACTGGAGTCCGCAGCCATCATCAGCTGTGGCCGGGTCATCAGCTCGTTCACTGCATTTTCAATGATACCCGACTCAGTCAGCATCAGAGCCAGGTTAATACCTTCGGTGACTGGCATCGTCTCCTCCCAGTTATGCGAAGTATTCAGTCAGGCGGGTTAAACGCATGGCACTTTTGTCTAAATGCCGCTGAATTGTCGCAATCTCATCACTTGCAGTAGCCAGACTTTGTTCGATCAGCACCGGAAATTCAGGGTCAACGAAGTTGTGCGGCAATGCCCCGTGAAAACGGCTTCGTGCCAGTTTCAATAAGTGAGCTGCCTCACTAATAGCATCCGTGGCTTGCTCGACTTTTTGCTGCCAACCAAGCAGTTGTTCCTGGCTGACGCCATAGTCTCCGGCCATGCCGACCAGCACGTTCCGGTTAGCAATATCTTTGATCACCAGGCGATCGGACGCGTCAATTTCAAAATGCAGCCGGCACAAGTGCGTGTTCTTGTTCACAAAGCCATAGATATCACACTGCCCTGCTTTAATCTTTTTCTCAAACTCATCGCCATCAACAAACACCCAGCGGCTATCGCCGGTTTCCTGTTCAGAGACGGAAGGGTTATGCTGCAGCATGACTAGTTTGATCATGCGCGGATTATTATTGACCGTGTAACGCTTGGCGCCGGAAAAATCGTACTTGTATCTTTCCTTACCCATCAGTGTGTCATGACCGAATATCACACAAAGCTTGCCGGCAACAGCCTGGTGGACTTCCTCTATCTGGTGCTGCGCCGTATCGGCCTGCTGGGTGGCAGCTTGTTGTCCGAAAACCTGGTTGACGGCAAAGTCGCGTAAAAGCTCCCGGATATCCTGTCTGGATTCCGGGCTGTGCCACAAACACTCCTGCAGCAACAGCAAATCAAGCGGATTAATACTGTCACGGCCATTAAAGAAAGCACTGGCTTTGAGCAGCCTGACCGATTTCTTCCATCGCCGGTCTGAGATGTAAAGCTCGCTGCTGCCCGATTCGACTTTCTCCTCGATCATGGATTTCAGCTGGTAAATGGTTTCGAATGTCGCCTCATCAAGCTGGATATGATCGATCAATGTCTGCCATTGCTGATATTCTTCTTCCTTAATTTTGAGCTCGGCAGGTAAACTCGCCATCTCTGGGCCTTCACCCAGTAACATGGCTTTGAAATTTTGTTTTTCCTGTATGCGATTGACGAAAACACGAACCAGCATACGGTCGTACAAAGCTTCCAGACCGCTGTCTTCATCCGGTAATTCGTTGGATGCCGTAATCAGCAAACGCATTGGTACGTTCAGCGTGTCCTGACCATTTTTAAATGTCCGCTCGTTAACAACAGTCAGTAATGTATTCAAAATGGCAGGGCCCGCTTTCCAGATTTCATCCAGGAAAACGACTTCCGCTGTGGGTAAGTAGCCATCCACCAAACGAACATATTTACCGTGGTCTTTCAGTTCCTGAATCGATAGAGGTCCGAACACTTCTTCCGGGGTCGAAAAACGTGTCATCAGATAGTCAAAGAAGCGGCTGCCATCAAAGGCTTCAATCAGTCGCTTAGCAATCAAGCTCTTTGCTATTCCGGGAGGGCCAAGCAGGAAGACACTCTCACCAGACAGTGCCGCCAACAAACAGAGTCGAATGGTATGCTCTCTTTCATAGACCCCGTTTGACAGAGCCTGGATAAGTTTTTCTACCCGCTCAGCAAGCAGCGCTTTATTGGGTAGACTATTGGCCGCCATAGATAGCATATTGGTCATTTCCTCGAGGCAAAAAGGTCTGATGTAGAAATGAAATGGGTGGAGCTGAAAAATCTCATTCTAGCCACAGAATAGCCGTAAAAAACACATTGTTACAAGTATGTTAACATACATACTTTGTTACAAACAGGGTATATCAAACTGGGTAGGCAACCAACATAGATCAATCATTGATTTCACTTTTGATGCACTCAGGATGAGCACAAGATCACAGAATGTAATGGATTGCGATGCATGTTGAGGGATGCGGACTATGTCTCGATTTGTTACTACATAGCGCTACCTCAACACAAATCATCGTGATAATATTTTAGTCAATTATGAAAAAGATCTCTCAATTGCCTGTCAGGCTGACAATTTTTGTATGTTTTGGGGTGCTGATAACCACCTTTATCCCCATGCAAGGTAACCTGGATGCCGTTACTTCAAGCCTGACATTGGTGCTGATTATCCTGCTGGTTCGCGAAGTCGCCAGTAAAGAAATGAAGTTTTTATTACTTCTGTCTGCCTGTACCTACGGAATTGGCGTAATTGCAGATCTTCTTGATGATATTCCGGAACTTGCAAATCATTGGTTGCTGACACGCACCGATGATGTATTCAGCAATATTGGTGTTTTTTTACTGTGTTTCTGTTTCATTAAACTCTTACATCAACGCCGCGAGTTAATACAAAAACTCAGACAGCAAATTGCTAAATCCCGTCAACTGGAACTGGAACTCAGCCGACAGGCCTTGCAAGACGATCTGACCAGACTGCAGAACAGGCGCTCACTTTTCAGACGATTTGATCATATGGCGATTAACCTTAATCGCGGCATTATGGCTTACATTGATATAGACAACTTCAAACAGGTTAATGACCGTCTTGGTCACCGCCAGGGAGATCTGGTACTGATTGAAATAGCCAACATTATCTTCAGGCATTCGCCTACCGGTAGTCAGGTATATCGCATAGGGGGTGATGAATTCATTGTTCTATTGCCCAGCGAAGACCAATGTCAAAGCCAGGAATGGCTTGACCAGCTCTATGAGCAAACTCAAGATCTTAGAGATACGTTCAAATTAGGCATCAGTGTCGGCCTTGTTCCGTTTCATCCTGGTAACCTCAGCGATCCTGACTTACTGCTCGCTAAAGCAGATACCGCCATGTATCAGGAAAAAGAACAAAAAAGTCGTGTCGAGTAACTTCGATTCAGATTCACAATTTTGTCATATCCTCGTCATACCATAGCGGCTACCCCTGTAGTTCAAATTTGGAGAGACGCAATGTTGCTTCGCCTGGCTTCTTTATTAGCCGTTATCACCCTATTCCCCATTCAGGCTAATGCCAAAACCGTTACCGTATCCGGTTCGACTTCTGTCAGTCATATACTTGAAGTATTAGCTGAACAATATGAGCAGCAACATTCCGATGCTTCCATTGCTGTGCAAGGGACTGGGTCATCTGCGGGTATTTCTGCCGTCAAACAAGAGGCCGCTGAGCTTGGAATGAGTTCGCGATTTCTAAAGGAGGATGAAATACGTCCGGATGTATCGACCACATTAATTGCTCATGATGGTATCGCACTGGTCGTCAACAAAAACAACCCGATTGACACCCTGACCAAAGAACAGGTTATGGGGATTTATCAGGGGACTATCACCAACTGGAAACAAGTTGGTGGCGATGACCTCCCCATTGCAGTTGTCAGCAGAGAGAACGCTTCTGGTTCACGATTTTCTTTCGAAGATTTTATGGGTCTGACACGTACTATCGGTGATAAAAGCGTCTCAGATATCAATGCGAAAGCGCTGGTGGTTAACACCAATGGCATGGTGAAAAGCCTGATTGCCAGAAACAGACACGCCATTGGCTATCTGTCACTTGGCTCAGTTGATGATTCAGTAAAACCACTGGATTTCGAAGGTGTATCACCCAGCCTGACAAACCTGGAGTCTGGACAGTATCAAATCTCCCGACCTTTCATCATGCTTTATAAAAGCAAAAAGCTCACATCAGATGGTCGTGACTTCCTCAATTATCTCCTGTCTGAAAACAGCCAGAAATTACTGCATGATCGCGGTTACATTCCCGTTGTGCATTAAACAACACACACTCTTTGGCTTACCTGATCACTCAGGTAAGCCAAAGCTCGATCAGGACACCACCGGGTATTTCATGCCTGCGCCCCATTCTGTCCAGGAACCGTCATAGACAGTCAGATTTTTCCGGCCTGCTACATCAGCTGCAAGAGCAAGAATGCATGCCGTAACCCCGGATCCACAACTGAAAATCAGCTGCTGATCTTGTTCTGAGAATGCATCAAAACGTTGTTTCAGTATTGATTGCGACGCTAACCTGCCGTCTTTCACCAACTGACCAAACGGGAGGCTTTTAGCATTCGGCATATGACCACTGCGTATGCCTTCTCTCGGCTCTGGCTGCTGGGCATAAAAACGCGCTGCCGGGCGTGCATCCAGCACCACAACCTGAGGGTCGGCTAATTTTTCCATCAATGCCTGGGCATCAATCACCCATTCAGATCTGAAATTGGCAGAAAATTGCCCTTTTTCAGGTACTTCAGTTACAACACCCGATTCTAACGAGCCTCCAACCGCTTTCCAGGCGGGTAATCCGCCATCCAGCACCGCGACCTTGTCATGCCCCATCACTTTAAACATCCACCATACGCGCGGTGATGAGAACAGTCCGTGAGAATCATAAACAACGAGAGTGTCTTTGTTGCTGATGCCTAATTCCGACACTTGGCTGGCAAACTGCTCTGCACCGGGTAACATATGCGGCAGGCTGGATGCCTTATCGCATATCTCTTTATCGAAATCGAAAAAAACAGCACCTGGAATGCGTTCACTCTCCCACTCAGCCCTGGCATCACGGCCACTGCCCGGCATGAACCAGCTCGCATCCAGTATCACGATATTTCCCGCATCGGCATGTTCCAGCAACCAGTCAGCACTGACAACAGACGACGGTAATGAATTCTTTGTCATACCCTAATCACCTATCCCTATGAAATTCAGCTGTTTGTGTTAAACCAGATAACCATATTCATCACAGTCATTTCGGTTATCAACTTTATATTGTGATAGTGATAGCAGGTTATACGGCCAGACTAAACCTTTTTCTCTGTAATCCAGCCACTTGCCACAGCAAACACAAGCAGGCTGATCTTGAATCCGATTGTTCATCGGGTTAATGTCCCTGAACTCGGTGCCAGCACTTTTCTGATTTATTGCAAGGACGCGAATATGGACTATTTCCCGGTCTTCACCCAATTACATAACAAACCAGTACTGGTCATAGGTGGCGGAGAAGTTGCCTGCCGTAAAGTCGATCTTTTATTACGGGCCGGAGCGGCAATCACACTGATATCACCACGCCTGCATCCTGCCTTACAAAAACTGGCCAGCCAGCAAAAACTGCGCTGGCTGGCAGAGTCTTACCAGCCGGGAAGTCTGGGGGGCTATTATCAGGTGTGGACAACGACGGATGATCGCGAACTGAATAAGCGTATCTTTCATGATGCCCAACAGAAGAAAATTTGGGTCAATGCCGTCGACGATCCTGCCCATTGCGATTTTATTACCCCATCCATGATAGATCGCTCCCCCATTCAGGTGGCCATATCCAGTGGTGGCGCTTCACCGGTACTCGTACGTTACCTCAGAGAAAAGCTGGAAACCCAGCTCGCGCAAAACTTGTCTCTTCTGGCAGATTTCGCTGGAAAACAAAGAAACCGCCTGAAACAACATTACGATACCGTCGATAAACGAAGACACTTTTGGGAGCTCTTCTTCCGCTTGCCTCAGGTAGAAAATGCCCAGTCTGTTGAGGTGCTTGAAGCGGCTTTTGTCCAACTACTGGCTCAAGACAATCAGGCAACAGGGACGGTATGCATTATAGAGACAGGCACAGATGTTGAAATGCTGACATTGAAAGCGTTGCGACTGATGCAGCAGGCCGAAATGGTGCTTTACACCGATGAAGAGAGTCAGGCTGGTTTCATTGATCTTTGCCGAAGAGATGCTGATCGTGAAGCTTGCAGTGAGGAGAATCTGTTGCAAAAAGCGGATGCCCTGCTCAGCCAGGCTGTGCGCGTCTGTATTCTGGTCAAAAAAGGAAGGACTTCTGCATCACTTTCTGCTTTTTGTCAGCAGCACAAGGGTGAGGTACTTCCCTCACTGTAACCGTTTATTTTGTAGAGGCAGCGGCGGGTGCAAGTTCAGACTTAAACGCTGCCTTCTGCGCGCGTTTTTCACTTTGCGCCTTCAGCCACAAACCAGATGTTTTCATCGCATAACCAAACACTACCCCGAGCATCAGCGAAGGGATAACCAGTTGCCAGTTACCCGCGGCAGCAAATGTCGCACAACAGCCGATAAATGTCCCCGGAATAAAACTCAGCCACTCGCGCTTTGCCTGTACACACATCAGAAATGAAACAATGCCGGTTGCAATATAGCCGAACAGCTCCATTCCTATCCATGTTGAGCCGTGAATGATCAGCATTGCCCAGGCGACACCACTCAAATTGGTCGCCATACTGATGCCCATACCCTTTAAGCCATCCTGAGGTGCCGCAAAATAAGTGGTACACCCCAGAAATCCGCCCCAGCTCAACAATCCAAGTGAAACAGCTACCCAGCCCCACAGACCAGATAACAAACCGGTTGTTATTGCTATAGCGATTAATGCTGACATGTTAAGACCTCTGAAAACGCTAACGTGATATCTTCGATGCAATGAAGGAAGAAGTCTAATCACTCTGCTCGTTCAATAAATTGACGTAAATCACACATCAAATGAAATAAATGAAACACAATGTTTTATACAGTGAACAATGACACAGTAATCAGCTAACTGACGCCAGATTCAATCAGAAAAATGCGGTTTTGACTCTGATCAGCTTGTGATAACTTAATGCTTTCTAAAATCTATGTTTCTTCTGAGATGCAGTCAAAACGGAGTGCCACCATGGGGCCTTTAATGCTAGATGTGTCAGGTTTCGAACTTGATGCCGAAGAGCGTGAAATTCTTCAACACCCCACAGTAGGCGGAGTCATTTTTTTCGCCCGCAACTACCACGACAGAGAGCAACTGTTTGCTCTGACACAATCCATTCGTCAGGCAGCAAAACGTCCTTTGATCATTGCGGTGGATCAGGAAGGCGGACGAGTCCAACGCTTTCGTGAGGGTTTTACTTTACTGCCTCCTGCCCGGGCATTTGCAGCGGCCGACAATGGCGTCAACCTTGCCCGTCAGGGGGGTTGGTTGATGGCTGCAGAATTACTGGCTATGGATATCGATCTCAGCCTGGCACCTGTATTGGATATCGGCTTTGACTGTAAAGCCATTGGAGACCGTGCGTTTTCAGATCAGCCCGAACAAATCATTCAATTTGCCAGTGAGTTTATACGCGGTATGAAAGAGGCGGGAATGGCGGCAACAGGTAAACATTTCCCCGGACACGGTGGCGTTATCGCAGATTCGCATCATGAAACCCCTGTTGATCAGCGCCATGATATTGCCGTTCGTGATATGTCGGTATTCAAAGCATTAATCGAGGAACAATTACTGGATGCCATGATGCCAGCCCATGTGATTTATCCTTCCTACGACGATAAACCCGCCAGCGGCTCTGAATACTGGTTAAAGAAGGTGCTTCGGCAACAGCTTAATTTTAAAGGGGTTGTCTTTTCAGATGATCTGAACATGAAAGGTGCTGATGTACTGGGCTCCTACGGCGATCGTGCTGTTGCTTCTCTGCAAGCTGGCTGCGATATGGTGATGTTATGTAATAACCGCAGCGGAGCAATCGAGGCACTTGAAGCATTGCCGCAAACCCAGGCTCCCGTGCTTAATAACTTACTCAAAAAGCCATTTGCACAGTATGCAGAAATGGTGAGAACGGCTGAATGGAAGCAGCGCTCTGAAGCCATTCGCCGACTGCAACAAGAATGGCAGGAAAAATCGCACTAGTGGTTTTTTTAACTGTCTGGCGTCCCATTCCGCTTACCTGAACACAAACGCCCGGAAGACCGGGCGTTGTTATCGCGACAGGACATGCCGCTGAGTTAAAACTTGTGTTCAACCCCGACAGTCAGGCCATAAAGGCTGTTATCTTCGTAAATCGTCCCTGAGACATCTTTTCCGTCTTTGACCATTTTGTACTGAGCAGCCCCAAACAACGAGGTGTTGCCAAAGGAATACTTTCCTCCTACCTGCACACCCTTCGCACCGTTTCCTGGCGCCAGAGGATTCAGATTACCCTCACCGGCTCCTTCGGCATAATTCAGTTCGATACCACCACCGAAGGATGGCGTAAACTGGCGAGCCAGTCCCAGCGCATAAGTGACACTGTCGCGATCAAAGGTAACGACTTCTCCGCGCACCTGGGTTTTTATCACATGCTCGCTCCATCTGCGCCAATGAGCAGAAAAAGTCAGTAATGTATTCTCTGCAACCCCCGTCTGGAAATCAAAATCTATGGTTTCTGGTAGTTCAATTTCCGCCTGGCTTGATACTGAGCTTGCCTTTCCCCCTGTTTTATTCACAATTAAGGCACCGGATTCGGTCGTATCAAACGAGTGCTTAACCGCAGACTGATACGCTACAGTAGCGCGTAACGCGATTTTAGGGATGTGGTAAGACGCACCCACTGTATAACCGAAACCTATGTCATCACCCAGATCCAAATCTAAACCACCAAAACCACCATTCATGTTGGTGTTAAACTTCGCATTAATTTCAGTTTGATTGATGGTAGGGCCAGCGAAAGCTGAAAATGAAGGGGTAATTTGGTACTTGCCCGTTAAGGCTACGGTCCGGGTTTTTACATTAGCGCTAGAGCCTTGCCAAAAACCGCTCGTGTGCTGAGTATCAATATTATTTGAAAGATAATACTGCGCATTTCCTGAAAAGTTATCAGTAAAAAAGTAATTTACTGCACCCTGGACATAGTGAGTATCGTTGAAGATATCACCAGTGCTACCAAAGGTAGGGTGGTTACCCTGAATGTCATAGTTAAAATAGGAATACGACGCCGCCACCTTATCATCGGGGCTGTACAAATTACTGTAGCTATAGCATCCAAACTCATAGGCCGCACCATGAGAATAAAAGCTCGTTGCTGACAAAATTGCGATGAGTATTGATTGATACTTCAGCTTCATTGTTCGAATACCTCTACATGTGAACCCGTGCTCACCACAGTGTGATAACAAGGGTTATTCCCCCTATTGCTAACCTGCTTGAACTGCTCTTAAGGCAGTCATGAGCAAAAACGGTTAGCAACAACCCTGCTATCTAATTCAGTGAGACGAGACATCCGTTGTCGTTTCATCTTCGAAGTTCTCAACAACATTGTTAACACTTCGTTATTATTTTGTTTTGAAATGAGGTTAACTGAATCAAAGCTGAACGTCCACACATAATAGGTCATACGTCCGATTATTTTAAATATGTGCTGATTGATCACAAAAACATCTCAATGAGATGTGACTATGATTCAAACAATTCTGATTGATGAAGCCAGTGAAAATGCGGAGTTCAGCGAAAAAACCGCTGTGTCGTCACACACAGCGGCTGTTATCGCTCTAGCTACGAAAAAGAAGAAGGGAAAGGAAATGAAAAAATCAGTTCAAAAGCTTGGGTTATTCAGTAGCAATAAGTGTCGACAATAATCGCTTTAGCGTTTTAGAAACAATATCCTGATTGAAGTTTTGATCACCACTGACCAAAGCAAACTCAAACTCCCTGAAGGTGAAAATGACCAGATTGGCATCAATTTCCGGATTCGGACTGCCAATCAATTCAGCCGTCTTTTTGATCAGGTCCAGCACTTGTAATTTATACTCACTGACTCGCTTGACCAGTATCTCAGACTGCCCGAGAGCAAACAGGAAATGGCAGCGAATTGTCAGCTGTTTTCTGCGCGTTTCGTCCGTCAGCTCCGTCGAAATGTACTGTGTTAACAATTCGGTTAGTTTCAGAACACATGACTCACGATCCCCGGAAGCTCCCTTTATCAGGTATTCCCTGAGTATCGTGTCCACCTGTTCCTGAATCCATTCAATCTGTTTCACTTCTCGCTGGGCAAACTCTTCAAATGCGCTCAGAATCAAATGATCCATGCTTTCAAAGTAATAACTGGTAAGTGATAACCGAACCTGAGCAGCATTGGCAATATTCCGGTGTGACAAACTGTTTAAGCCTGTAGTCGCAATCAAATCCAATGTTGCTTCAATGATTTTTTGTCGGGTAAGCTCTCCCTTTGTTGTTTTTCGAGAACTAGCTGCCATCTCGACTTATCCTTGATGTTTATGAAAAGTAAAAGTTTGCATTCATGGCAATAATATCGAAAACACTTCATTACATAAACTCCAGTGTTTCACTTTTGGTCTGCATGCCCACACTTACCAGCCCAGAGCTTCTCACTGACAAACATTTGCAACCAGACAGATGAATTTTCGTACAGTTAATTGCCTGCTTTAATGCCTTATAATGTGTAAAAAAAATCCCCGAGCAGTGCTCAGGGATTGATGTGTAAGTAGGCGTGCTTAAGCCGCCATGCGCAAGTGAATCTTTGTGCTAACTTACAGTGATTTACTGGAGTAGTTAATGTTCTTGCAGGTTTTCTTTTCTTTTAATACAACCACAATCCCGCCAACAATAAACGCCATTACCAGTAGTGTCTCGAACATAACTTTCCCCAAATTCAGATAATCACTGCAGTCTTAAACGACCAGCCAAGAAAAAATAAACAGAGCGGCTAAAATCTACATAAAAGTAGTTTTTCCGTCTCCGGTTTGGCGGTTATCAGTTCAGGCAGCATATCCGAAAGGGACTCAGTATCAATAGCATACTGAGAAAAAGGTTCAAATCCGGCTTTCCAACTGAAAGTTTGCTATAACATCCCGGCGACTAGTTTTTAGCCACGCGTATTCTGCGCTTTATTTGCACAAATTTCCAGCAAAATTTGCCTTACGATTCTTTGAACTTGATATAAGTTTAACTAATAAAAAATGCGGCCCGCACGGGCCGCATTTCATTCAGCTCTCTGCCTGACGCATTACAGCCAGCGTTTTTGACCGGTAAATGTGACAGACAGCCATGTATCACCCAGCTCGCCTTTCAATTTATCCCACAATAATTGACGAATCTTATCCTGACGTTTTGTAGTCCAGTATTTATCGTCTTTTACAAGGATGTTGATTTCCAGATCGTACTGACGGCCTGTTTTAGCGAAATGGTGAGTATAGTCATCGAAGTTGTACTGTTTAGACAGATCTTCAATCACACTATCCACCCGGTTCTGCACCTGGTCATGAGGAGCGACCAATAGCACCTCACGCAAGTTACGGCGTAATACCTTAATCGGCAGAACCGACGCAGCAATCGCCATTGCAGACACCAGAATGGGATCGACATAAGCATTCCAATGCGAATAGCCTATTTTGTCGAACACCATTACCAGCATGAAACCAACTAAAATTGCAGCACTCAAGATGCCATCGACCAACCATTCCTGTGAGTCGACCCGAACAAGTTCCGAGTCTACCTTACGGGCAATGTGAGTTTCCGTGAAATAGATGCCAAAACAGCTGATGGTAGACAACACTGCGTATACCATTGCATGCTCCAGCACAACTTCATGGCCACCGTTGACAATGGTTTGCACACCACTAGCGAATGCAAACAGACAGGTTACCAAGATGAGCAAGCCATTGACGACATTGATCAAAGGTTCGATGTGGGCGTAACCAAACTGAAAGTGGTTATCGTCCGGTCTTGAGACCAGGTAGGCGGTATACAGACTCAGGCCTGTCATACCCATACTCAGAAAAGAGAACATACCGTCGAGCAGAATCGCACTAGATCCCACATACAGCCCATAACCTATACCCATAGTGGCAAGCAGGACCGTACCGGCAAGAGACATTTTCAGTGCCAGACGTTCCTTACTAATTTTACGGCTGATAGCCATAAATTCCTCCTCATTTTTCCCAAAGTGTTGATATTAGTATCAGCTTTAAACTGTTGACCTATAGCCAGTCAACCATTGAAGCATGACGATTTAATGAACCTGCGAAACTCGCTTTGGTGGCCGGCACTCAGTCGAGTGTATCTTCAAGCCATTGCAAAAACGCAGGTTTTCGTAATACGGTGTTCAAGGTCGCCTGTTGGCGCCCTTTTCTGAAAACCAGAACAGTCGGAACACCTCTTACTCTGTAGCGCTTTGCCAGATCCGGATGCTGATTAACATTCACCCTGACAAAACGGTATTGCTTTTTCTGTTTAGCAACTTGCTCAACCACTGGCTTAAAAGCCTGACAGGGAGCACAATTATTACCCCAAAACGTCACTATCACAGGTTTGGGACTTTGAATCAGCATAGCAAAGTTCTTACTGTCTGCCTCAACCGGGCTGCCATCCAATACGGCTTTAGAACAATGTACACAAGAAACGGTATTGGATAATGACGTGGTCTGCAGAGACACTGCCTTGTGACAATGCGGACAGCTCACAGTAAAACTTGGCATGTTTTCCCTATTTCCCCAGCCTGTTCTTTGTTATTCAGACAGGCCGTCTGATACAAATTTTCGCCAGTATACCACAACTTATAAAAAACCAGGATAACGGCAAGTGGCAGCCCCGTTAACTTAACTCGATATCACAGAGTGGGACAAGTCGCTGCTTCTGCCGTCAAATTCAAAAATCAGTGCGCTGTAACTGGAGCCGTTCAATATCACTAAAAAATGAGATGATCTTGGCTCGGCTGACACTGTACATGAACTCTGAACCATCACACATTTCAGAATCGGCTATTTTTATCTGGGGCGATTTCAGCTGCATGAACTCGCAGGCAGCCTGCTCTTCACACGCAAGATCCCTCTCATCGTTCAGCGTTTTCCAATAGTCGGCAAAATGATTCAACGCTGTATCCAACTGCTGATAATTCTCCGAACTCAACTCTGGGCGAAGAACTTTCAATTCCTTTTTGCGCTCAGTCAGAAATATGTTGAAGTTCTCAGCATAGCTGTCTATTGCTGAATGGCTGTAACATGCCTGCTGCACATATCTCTCTTGCTGGGCATAGACATTATCGCTGCCACGTTGAGAAGAGCAGGCAGATGCAGTAAAGCAGGCAATAAAGACAATAAAATACAACTTCATTTTACACACTTCCCGTTCCTGAATCCGGGCAGCGTCAGCAGAATGCTGCCCTTCAATATATAGAAAAGTATGCGTGAAATACCTTTTTCAACACGTGCAAAGACCGCGATTTCTTAGCACTGAGACACCTTGTTATCTATTGAGAAAACTGGACTGAGAAACTTAGGACTCAACCTGTGTGACAAGCTGAACACTGTTCCCCAGTTGAATATCTCCGTCAGACAACACACGGCAGCATACTCCGCCACGCCATTCCGACCTGAGTGCCTGAGTCATTCCCTGAAATTGCTCATCCATACGGGGGCAGGGATCGGTTTCTCTTGTGATCTGAAGCTGCAAGCTGCCAATCGCGATGATGTCGCCGACATTGCGCTCAGAAAAACGTACCCCTTCCACCAGCAGATTGGCTCGACGAATGGTCCAGGGCAATGTCTCCCCCACTTCATCACAGGCATCTTGCCAGGAATCAAGGGACAATACTGTCACCTGTCGCTTACCGGGTTTACCACGAAAGTCATCTTCTACACCGCTTTCACAGGTTACATTGACTTGATTTAATTCTTCCATAACAGCACGTGACGCTTTGCGTCTGGCAATTCCAATCAACTTCATCCAAACATCTCCCTAACACTCATCAAAATACAGCATTTAACACTGGTAAATCACCTGCTGTACCGAATTCTTTACTAAGTTAGCAATGTGCTACCAGCGCATTTTTTAACACTTTGATTACAATTAGAAGTGTTCGCCACTCCATGTATGTAAAGCACCTACTATACCCAAAAATGCCAGGTTGAAGCGAAACTAATTGCAACACCAAGGATGAAGGGGATAGCCAGGGTTAGCAATACACAATTAACAATAGTGACTTTTCTGCCCTAATGGTTTCGGGCAGTGACAGAAGGAGCTTGATATGAATGTTCAAGCCACAAGCATGCACCGCTACTTGGATTATCAGGGGCAGTTACTCTCGCCTCTGCCAGCATGGGCGGATATCCAAACGCTGCAAGGCTTTTACCGTGACATGGTGCTAACCAGAGTTTATGACAACAAAGCTGTCGCGCTTCAGCGTACAGGTAAACTTGGGACCTACCCATCCCATTTAGGATCCGAGGCCATAGGTATTGCTGTTGGTCGCGCCCTCAGGCAAGACGATGTCTTTGTGCCTTACTACCGCGACATGCCTGCAATGTGGGCGCGCGGAATAGCAATGGAAAAAAATCTCCAATACTGGGGCGGTGACGAGCGAGGCAGCGATTTTGCGTTTAACGATCAGCCCTGTCGTGATCTTCCTTTTTGTGTGCCGATTGCCACGCAATGCACGCATGCCGTTGGCGTTGCAGCTGCACTGAAAATCCAGGGAGGCCATCATGCTGCGCTCGTCACCTGTGGTGATGGCGCAACCTCTAAAGGTGATTTCTTGGAATCCATCAATTGCGCGGGCGCCTGGAACATCCCGTTAGTTTTTGTCATTAACAATAACCAATGGGCGATCTCTGTGCCCCGCAAGTTGCAGTGCGGCGCCGAATTTTTGTCCGATAAAGCCAAAGGCGCAGGCATGCCCGGCATAACCGTCGACGGTAATGACATCATTGCCATGTATGACATCATTATGAAAAGTCTGGACCGAGCGCGAAAAGGCAAAGGTGCCACCTTAATTGAAGCCGTCAGTTATCGCTTAGGTGATCACACAACTGCTGATGATGCCAGCCGTTACCGGAGTGAAGATGAGCTGCAGCAAGCCTGGCAGTATGAACCAGTAAAACGCCTGAAAGCGTTTCTCATGTCGCAAAGCGCCTGGTCTGAAGACGATGAAAAACACTGGCTGGCTCACTGCCGTAAAGTCGTGGAAGAAGCAGTAGAGCGCTATCTTGCCATTGCTCCTCAGCCCCCAGAGGCAGCTTTCGATTATCTGTATGAACAACCAACTGATGACATGCATCCCCAACGGGATGCCATTATCAATAAAGCAATGCGCATGCAGGGAGGCCGCCATGGCTGAGATTACCATGCTGGAAGCCGTCAACCTCGCTCTGCATCACGAAATGGCCAGAGATCCTAATGTGGTCATATTGGGTGAAGATGTGGGTGATAACGGCGGTGTATTTCGTGCCACTGTTGGCCTGAAGCAAGAATTCGGTTTGAAGCGTGTGATAGACACACCGTTAGCTGAATCTCTGATTGGCGGTGTCACCATAGGAATGGCAAGTCAGGGGCTTCGCCCGGTCGCTGAATTTCAATTTCAGGGTTTTGTCTTCCCTGCACTTGAACATCTGATCTGTCATGCGGCTCGCTGGCGTAACCGCACCCGGGGGCGACTCACCTGCCCTGCCGTTTTCCGCGCTCCCTTCGGAGGGGGAATTCATGCCCCGGAGCACCACTCCGAAAGTGTTGAAGCGATCTTTGCCCATACTCCGGGTTTGAAAGTGGTTATCCCTTCATCGCCGAAACGTGCCTATGGCCTGTTGCTCGCGGCTATCCGCAGCAATGACCCTGTTATGTTCTTCGAACCCAAACGCATCTACCGGACGGTGAAATCTGATGTCATCGACAACGGTGAAGCCCTTCCGCTGGATACCTGCTTCACACTGCGAAAAGGACGAGATTTGACATTAGTTACCTGGGGAGCCTGCGTTGTCGAAAGCCTGGACGCTGTGAACGAACTATCCAAAATGGGCATTGAAGCAGAAGTCATTGATCTGGCCTCAATAAAACCCATCGACATCAACACCATTATTGCCTCGCTGGAAAAAACCGGCCGATTACTGGTGGTACATGAAGCCAGTAAAACCTGCGGTGTCGGTGCCGAATTGCTGGCGCAAGTCTCTGAGAAAGCATTGTGCCTGTTAAAAGCGCCACCAATTCGGGTAACAGGTATGGATACTGTCATGCCTTATTACCGCAATGAAGAGTATTTCATGATTAATAAAGACGACATTGTCATTGCGGCCAAACAACTTGTGGAGGGGTGGAAATGAAGACGTTTTCCTTGCCGGATCTGGGCGAAGGACTCGCCGAATCTGAAATTATTGAATGGCATGTCAGTGTCGGTGATACCGTGGAAGTCGACCAGGTCGTGCTAACCGTTGAAACTGCAAAAGCCACTGTTGAAGTGCCTGCGCCATACAGTGGCACCATTGTAAGCCGTCACGGAAGTGAAGGTGATGTCATCTCTATCGGCAGTCTGCTGCTGGAGATCGACGAAACAAATTCTACCAATACCGATGTCAAAGAAACCAGCCAATCGGAAAAAAAACAACGTGCCGATGCAGCCACAGTGGTAGGCAACGTCTCCCACCATGCACAGAGCGTCAGCGTTGATGAGTTCTGGGTTGGTAGTCAGGTAAAACCATCCTCTGAGCATATCAGCGCCTTACCTGCCGCCCGGCTGTTGGCTCAGAAACTGGGGGTTAACCTTAAGCAGATCAACGGAAGCGGGCCCAATGGCGTCATTGTCGAAGCCGATGTCTACCGGGCCTGCGATCAGCAACTGCCGGGCACTGAAGTGCTAAAAGGTGCTCGCCGCACTATGGTCGGCAGCATGACAGAAGCCCATCAGCAGGTCGCCGCTGTTACCATCACAGAAGAAGCACTGTTGGACAAATGGCCGAAAGACGAAGACATCACCACCCGTATTATTCAGGCCATTGTCTCTGCCTGTGAACAGGAATCAGCTTTGAATGCCTGGTTTGATGCCGAAACCATGACGCGCTGCGTACACCATAAAGTCAATATCGGTATCGCGGTAGACAGTCCGCATGGTCTGTATGTTCCGGTACTCAGGGATGCGGGCAGTCTGAATCCCAAAGCCATCCGACGCTGGATAAACGAAACAGCAGAAGGTATCAGGGCCAGAAAAATTGGCCGGGAAGAGTTTCAGCATGCCACTATCACACTGTCTAACTTCGGTGCGATTGCGGGCATTTATGCAACGCCGGTAGTCACTCCGCCACAGGTGGCCATAGTGGGAGCTGGCCGGCTCATTGATAAACTCGTGATGAAAGATAACAAACCGCTTTCTGTAAAAGCCATGCCATTGTCAGTGACCTTTGATCACAGGGCCTGTACAGGGGGCGAAGCCGCTCGGTTTGTGAGAGCCCTTGTTCAACACCTGTCAAAACCGCATGGTTAACGCATAAAAAAACAGGCCAGTGCAAAGCTGGCCTGTTTTTCTTCAGTTATTCGTCATCTGCTGACGGCTCTGCCGGTTTTCTCTTCTTCGGCATAAAGACATTATCCCCGACAGCCATGTTGTCGTAGAAGCGTTTATCCAGCTTCTTCTTCGGTTTAGACGCCGTTTTGGCTTTATCCTGTTGAGGTTTCACCTTGGTATTTTTCTTCGGTTGATAGGTTTTCTTAGGTGCAGGTTTCAGCCCTTTAAACTTGCCTTCCAGCCCTTCCAGAGCGGTGAAACTGATTTGTTTCTGCAGGAAAACTTCCACATTCTTAAAGCTTTTCCAGTCTTTCGGCCCCACCAGCGACACTGCGTCACCTTTGTTACCGGCCCGGCCAGTTCGTCCGATACGGTGAACATATTCTTCAGCGTGCTTGGGCATGTCAAAGTTAATAACGTGTGAGACTTTACTGATATCCAAACCACGCGATGCAATATCCGTCGTCACCAGAATCTTGTGAACATTACGCTCAAACTGGCTCATGATGTTATTACGTTGCGTTTGATTCAGATTACCACTCAGGGCCACCGCTTTGAGTTTGCGTTCATTGAGCAATTCAGTCAGGCGGTTCGTGTCTTCTCGTGTCGCGGTAAAAATAATGACCTGGTCATAATTTTCCTGCTCCAGCAAGCGATCCAAAATAGCCTGCTTATGATCCAGGTGATCGCACAAGATAAAACGTTGCTCAATATCACCATGATCCTGTGCCGCATGACCAACAGCAATACGCTTAGGTTCATTCAGCATTTCAGATGCGATATCAATGACTTCCGGATCATCTAGCGTGGCGGAAAACATCAGGGTCTGACGGCGTCTGTGATCAGCGGCCTGGTGAATTTTACGCAACTCCGGCGCAAACCCCAGATCCAGCATGCGATCCGCTTCATCCATGATCAGCATTTCCAGACCGTTCAGATGCGTGCTGCGGTGCTCCAGATGGTCCGCTAAGCGGCCAGGTGTTGCCACCACAAACATTGGGTCATTGCGCAGCGCTTTTACCTGATCATTAAAGTTTTCACCACCTACGATCAGCGTGCTGTCATAAGGTGTACCGGCATTCAGGGTGCGTAGCTGTGCATAAACCTGCTTTGCCAGCTCACGGGTCGGTGTCAGAATGACCACTCGCGGGTCACGTTTGGTAAAAGGTTTACCGCGGTACATGCGCTGCATGGCCGGCAGCAAAAATGCCAGAGTTTTACCGGAACCGGTTTTCGAGGAAGCCAGCAAATCTTTTCCAGCAATAGCAACAGGAATGGCTTGCTGCTGGATTTCTGTCGCCTGCGAGAAGGCCATATGATTCAATTTTTTCAACAGTCGCTGATCAAGACCAAGATCTTTAAAGTGCAAAGTATTGCTCCGGTAAAACGCTCTAAAACAAGAAAATTTCCCGCTGATTGCTTGTGACCTGGCTCACAGCCGGAAGAAAATTTAGCGGCGGATTATACCATAGTTATCCTGATTAACCACGACAAGATAACAGAGCACCGTACAACACATTCTGATCATCGCTACTGTGTTAAACCGTAGTCAAAGACAGTAAAGCCTGAAACAAAATGGCCCCAGTCATCACTGAGGCCATTTTCGTTTTGGTTAGTAGTACGCTGTTAATGTTTCGCTATCACGCGCCATCATGCACCAATCACGCCCCCGTCCTCCCGGGTAATCATCATGATAGTCGAACGCGGTTTGGTGTTACCACCGTAAGGGAAATGCGATGGCGCGCCTTCTTCGCCTGGGTGCTGAACGCCCACGAACATGGTTTTGTTATCCGGCGAGAATGCCAGCCCCGTAATTTCACAAGCGACCGGCCCGGTCATGAAACGGCGCACTTCACCCGTCATAGGGTCACCACACAGCATCTGATTATTGCCCTGCCCGGCAAAATCGCCTTTGTTCGAATAGTTACCGTCAGTCTGAATCCACAAGCGGCCTGCGCTGTCGAACCCGATGCCATCCGGGCTGTTAAACATGTTACCGGCATTGATATTGTCGCTGCCGGCGTACAAGTCACCATTATGAACCGAAGGATTCCCCGCAATCAGATACAAATCCCAGACAAAACCTTCACTGGTATGATCGCCATTTAATGGCATCCAGCGCAAAATCTGACCATAGTTGTTCTTAGCCCGTGGATTCGGCCCCCCAACGGGCTGCCCTTCTTTTCCACGGTTCTTATTATTTGTCAGTGTACAAAACACATGCTTATTGTCCGGGTGCACAGCCACCCACTCAGGACGATCCATAGTTGTTGCACCTACCTGAGTGGCAGCCCGACGAGCAAAAATCAGCACTTCAGCCTGATCATTAAACCCATTTTCCGGTGTTAAACCATGCTTACCGAACGTCAGTTCGAGCCACTTCCCCTGACCTTTCAGCTGATCGTCATTCATACCGAACTGGGCAACATACAAAGTGCCTTCTTCCAGCAATTTGCGGTTAGCGGCATCGTTACCTTGCTGAAAACGGTGCTTAGAAACAAATTTGTACAGGTGCTCACCGCGTTCATCATCGCCCAGATACACCACAACATGACCATCTTTATTCAGCGTCAATTCGGCATTTTCGTGTTTAAAACGGCCTAATGCCGTACGCTTCATTGGCGTTGACTGTGGATCACTTGGATCGATCTCGACGATCCAACCAAAGCGGTTGGCTTCATTCGGGTTTTTCAGTACATCGAAGCGTTCATCATGCTGATGCCATTTGTAGTCACTGGGTGACGCCGATATGCCATAACGGGCCTGATCCGCGTTAACATCCCCCTTTGCATCACTGCCGAAGAAGTCGTCAAAGTTTTCTTCACAAGTCAGATACGTTCCCCAGGGCGTTAGGCCGTTTGCACAGTTATTGAATGTACCCAATGGTTTGATTCCTGCCGGATCCGCCTTGGTTTTCATCAGTTCATGACCCGCGGCCGGCCCTGAGAGCATCATAGGCGTATTGGCAGTAATACGACGATTTCGTTTACCGCTTTTATCAATAGCCCACTGTCCGTTTTTGCGCACAACTTCAACGATAGTCACACCGACGGCTGCCTGTGCCTTACGCACATCATCCGCCGTCATGTTGTCGCCCTGGTGATCAAACAAATACTCGTAGTTGGTGTATTCATTATTGATAGCCAGAACGCCGCGATCTTCACTGATTGCAAAAAAGCTCATACCATCTGTGTTATCACCGAACTGACGCTCTTGTGCATGTGAATCCTGTTTTCCGCTTTGGTCAAATTCAGGCGCACCGGGAAAGATAGGATCGCCCCATGACATCAGCGGAGTTGCTTTATAGCCTTTTGGTACAACTACTGTGTCTGCGGTAGAAGCGGGTACGGCTTCAAAATTCAGCAGGGAGGATGTCGGTGAAGCAGCCACTGCGTTGGCTACCGGGTTTAATGCCAGAAATGCCCCTGCACCTGCAGCAGCGGTTCCAGTCAGGAAATGACGGCGCGATAATCTCGCCTCAATCATGTTAGTTAGTTGCGAGTCCTGCTCATCACGCTTCCACATTGTATGCTCCTTATTATTCTTCGCATATCCAAATAGGTTTAACGAGCGGAGCATATGCACTAAATCTTACAAACTCATGAAGATTATGTGTCTTAACGATGAAAAGGCATTGAAAAGCAGTGAGTTAATCGTATTGCGCAAGTAAAAAGCCGCCTTCGGCGGTGGTTTAGGGGTGACAATAAAAAAACGGCCTGTGTCGGGCCGCTTTTGCAATACATATCGCTACTGTCAGTGGCTGTCCGGGTAGCCTTGCGGGTTCTGCGACTGCCAGCGCCAGGTGTCCTGCGTCATTTGATCGACAGTACGGGATGCTGCCCAATGCAATTCTTTCTTTGCTTTGCCTGGATCTGCCCAGCATTCTGCTATATCACCGGGACGTCGTGGTGCAATCTGGTAAGGCACCGCTTTCTCTGAGGCTTTTGCAAAAGCTTCAACCATTTGTAACACGCTCAGACCATTGCCAGTTCCCAGATTATAAATATGCAGACCGGCTTCTTTCCCTTTGTGCGTCAGTGCTGCCACATGGCCATCCGCCAGATCGACAACATGGATATAATCGCGTACACCCGTACCATCAACCGTTGGGTAATCATCGCCGAACACAGACAAAAACTCTCGACGACCCACAGCGACCTGAGCAATGAAAGGCATGAGGTTGTTGGGAATCCCCTGAGGATCTTCTCCCATTTCTCCAGACTCATGCGCCCCTACCGGGTTAAAGTATCGCAGCAGTGTGATGCTCATTTGAGGATGAGCATGCTGAATATCTGTCAGGCACTCTTCTACCATCAGCTTACTGCGGCCGTAAGGGTTGGTCGCGCTGGTCGGGAAAGATTCAAGAATCGGCACACTCGCCGGATCGCCGTATACTGTGGCCGAAGAGCTGAAGATGATGCTGTTCACACCGGCTTCACGCATTGCTTCAACCAACACAAGCGTTCCGTGAACATTGTTGTCATAGTATTCCAGTGGCTTGGCAACCGATTCACCCACAGCTTTCAGACCTGCAAAGTGAATCACTGATTCAACATCATTCTCACGAAATACTTTATCCAGAAATACGCGATCACGAATATCACCTTCAAAAAACGCCGGTCTGACGCCGGTCAGTTTTTCAATTCGCTCCAGCACAGTCTTCTTGCTGTTATACAGGTTGTCGACAATGATTGGGGTCATTCCCGCTTCTATCATTTGTACGCAGGTATGACTGCCAATATACCCCATACCGCCCGTGACCAGTACGCGCATACAATCTCCTTGTTTTTTAGTTCTTCATTATGCTGCAGATGCTGAGTATATCAGAGAATCTTCAACCGTCATCTGACGCATGGCTTGTGGCGCTTCGCTCGTGGCCCACAAATCGAGAGTTTCTTTGTAATCAATACCCGGCATTATTGCAGCGATAAACACTCTGCCCAGCCTTCAGTGTTACACTGGCTGACACATTAAGTTATGAAAACACATAGAGGCAATATGAAATCACAGACCCTGTGCCAATGGAAAGGCTTTTCCGTAGAACAAGGGACACACCAATTGCCGGATGGACGCGACATCACTTTTATCACAGTCCGCCATCCGGGCGCGGTGGTCATTGTGCCTGTCACGACGCATGGGGAACTGGTTCTGTTACGCCAATACCGTCCAGCAATCGGACGCTGGATTCTGGAATTCCCCGCAGGCACTCTGGAAAAAGGTGAAGAGATAGCATATTGCGCGAAGCGAGAGCTGGCGGAGGAAACACAACTCGCCGCCAGTGAGTGGCTGGCTCTGGGTGAACTCCTGCCGGTTCCCGGTTTTTGTGATGAGGTTCAGCATGTCTTTCTGGCTAAAGAACTTTCACCGGCTGAAGGTGATCTTGATGCAGATGAAATCCTCGAGGTCGTGACTATGACTGTTGATACTTTCATCCAAAAGGTGGCCAGCAATGAGATTCAGGATGCCAAAACACTGGCGGTCTTTCTGAAATTACAGGTCATGGGCCTGATCTGACAACAAGCCACAATTTTTGTATTTCACATCATCAATATTAGCCATATGGCTAACTTTACAATTATTCACCTGTAAGTTAGCTATATAGATAACTTACAAACAATCAACTACACTGTTTGCTATATGGCTAATAGGATTTCAACATGGCCAACAGAGAGAGCATAGGTAAAGCAATAGCCGCAGCAAGAAAAGCCAGAGGTGCGACACAGAAAGCCATGGCAGAACAGACAGGCATTAACAAAACCACCTTGTCAGAAATTGAAAACGGTCGCTTTATCGGTTCCCTGGACATTTTCGAGCGCTACCTGGATGCCGTTGACTTGCAATTGCAAATATCACCCAAGCAACATCAGTTGCCAGACTGGGATGATATCGACACACTGTTTGATGAGGGCTGAGCATGGCTCTTGATCACCTGCCCGCCAAAATAGAAAAGATAACGGTGTGCCTGGATGAAGACGAATTAGGCGTGTTAACACATGGTTTCGTTCATCATTATCAGCCGATACAAACTCGGCACCATGTCTCTCTTACCATGACAAAGCCTAATCTGGTTGGCTATTCCTCCGGTGCATTACACCCTATTTTCGCGCAGAATCTGCCCGAAGGCTTCAATCGCCGGTTCATTGCTGAAAAACTGGCAAGATATGCCCGAGTCAATGACATGTATCTGCTCGCACTGCAGGGCAAACACAGCATAGGTATGCTCAGCTACCAGAGCGAATTGCAGCTTCCGGAAGCCGACTCGGTATCCCTGACTGACATTCTGACTTATCAGGGTAGCACGCCTTTGTTTCCGCAACTGCTCGAGAAATATTACCTGCACAATGCGCTGGCCGGTGTGCAGCCTAAGGTCAGCATTCCCAAAACAGGCCGAACAGTTGAACAAAAAGATCTGATCGTTAAATCTTTCGATGCGGAGTTTCCGTTACTGACGGTCAATGAATATATCTGTATGGAAGCGGCACGCCATTGCGGCTTAGCGCCGCCAGCCACCTATCTGTCCGACAATATGGAAACCTTTATTGTCGAACGTTTTGACAAACCAGATGACCAGTTACTGGGATATGAGGACTTCACCACCTTATTGAAAAAACCCAACAACCCGGACGCCAAATATACCGGCAGCTACGAAACTCTGCTCAAAGCAACCCACCTGTACACCAATAGTTTGGCTGAGGTGGAGAAAATGTATAAGTACATTGTCTTTAACTGCCTGATCGGCAACGGTGATGCACATCTGAAAAACTTCGCATTGCAATACACACAAGACATGCAACACATATTTGTCTCCCCGCCTTTTGATATCACCCACACTCTGATTTACGACACCATTGACAATAAAATGGCACTCAAAATGGCGAACAGCAAAGTCTTCCCGGATAAACACCATCTGTTAAACCTGGCAGAGTCCACCAGTTTCAGAATTCGGCAGGCCGATAAGATCATTGAAGAGCTGGCACAAGGCATCACAGACTATATAGATCGATCAGATGAAATATTGTTAATGGAAGGGCTAAAAACCTCCATAGGTAAGTCAGCTTCTGAAACCATGGTATCCAGCTATAGTGCAAAGTCGTATCGGCACGAAAAAAAACGTAAGTTCGAGTAATTCACCTTAAACAATAACATGTGTTAACATACCATTTTTAAGCAGGATATCACGCTGTATATTTCAATTTAAAATGTTAAATAAACTCCTGATTACCTCTATAGCAGACACGTTAATCGGTGTTAGCAGCCATCAATTAAATCTATCTCAGCCTTGCCATAAGCCATCATTAGACAAGAAAATACCAATCGCAATGTTTATAAATCTCTCAAACTTATAGACAGTAGAATCCTAGTGCATAATACAAAGCTGTTAGTGATTTTTTCAAAGGCAATATAGAGAGAACTCTCTTACAGTTACGACTGTGACAGTAATTAAATTGCTAACACATACAACGTCAGAGCGTTACTTAACAGTACGCCAATATAAGAAAATTAATAAAGGAATATCAAAATGACTATAACAAACTGTAAAAAAAATACTTTTCATTGGCATGGGTACTGAGTGTAAAACCAACTTACTCCATAGAATTGCAAGAGAACTTATTTAAAGGAAATATTATTTTCTCTCATAAAAACATAAAAAACATATCACAGTTACAATTTAGAGACACACCTGACTTGATCATCATTGATGCTATCAACAATGATTTCGAACTCATAAAGATCACAAAAAATGCGCTAACAATTCGCTTTCTACTGCAACAAACAACACCACCTGACTTCATTGCAATCATTAACAGTGAATACAATCACAAGAAGCAATTATTTGACATAGGTATCACTGATTACATTAGCTGCCCATTCATTAGCAAAGAAATTAACTACAGAATAATGCATATACTGCATTCCAATGAAAAAACAAACAACACACACCAAAGTAATGAATCCCTACCTGAACAAATAAACAACAACCGGGATTCCATGGATTCACAACTTATTTTAATTGAGAAATGCATAAAACACCTCAATGGTGCGATATCAGAAGATGTCAGGCTAGAAACGCTTTGCCGGATACTTGGAACAAACAGAAACAAGCTCAATCAAGTATTTAAGGATCACTTAGGTATGACTGTCTTTGAATGGTTAAGAAAACAGAGAATGCATAAAGCAGCAGAATTACTGGAAACATCCTCTCTCAACATTGTTCAGATCGCAGAAAAAGTGGGATACATGGACTCAAATAATTTTTCAACGGCATTTAAGCGTATTTACCATAACTGCCCTAGCCAGTTTAGAAAACAATTTAAATCCTCTATGCAAAGTTAAATTCTGGCTCAAACGGCCATGAATCATGCTTAACTCAAAGTTATAGATGATTTCATGAAAGGAAAATAAATCAGCATGACATAACATTAAGTTGTTCTTGACCAAGTAAAGGCCGGACCAAAGAACAATATATAGAACTATCTACTACAACGTCAGAGAAGGAGCTTTATCATGGCAGTTAATGTACAACAAACAGGAGCTATCAACAATATATACCCTGGCTCACCTAATGTGTTTAATAACAATCAGAAAGAAGCAGTTTATAATGTTATAGGACAACTGACCTATGCAGATATCTACCGTAACAACGCAGGAACGATTGTCCAAAACCAAACCATGCGTCTGGATATGCAGGGAACCTTTATGCAAGGTAACTATCGTTTTCATAACCTTCAGGTTCAGGTCAATGGTGTGAATGGTAACAGCACTGTTGCTCACGTCAATGTTTCTGAAGAAACAATGACCAACGATCAGCCCAACCAGCAGGGGGTATTAAGAAAAGTGCAATCAGCACTGAATCAAAGCTTTGATAATGCTGCAAGCTATCAGGTTACGGGTACAGCACCATAATCAATCCGTCTCCCGCACAAACAGAAAGCCCATTTTATGGGCTTTCTTATTTTAAAAATAAAGTTCATCACATTAAAAATCAAAAATAATGATATCGGAAAGAAATTAAGGTATTAAACAAAGGTTAATAGTAGAAAATACCGTTATCTTTAACCTGTGCCTGAACAACTCAAGCACCAAAATCAACGAACACAAACGTCAGTTAATCTATGAGGAAAAGAACATGTCACAGTCACAAATCAACTTAAACTTCATTAACCGCTCTAATGATGTCAACAACAGCGAAGTGGTTATTTTCCAGAAAAATGTCGCCGAGAGTTTTGACGAAATAGCCATTGCCTGGCGTGTTATCCAAAACTGCGGGCGTAATGATAACCATCCTTTCGTTTATCCTTTGAAATTCGAAGTCTGTGCAAGTGATTCCTTCGGTAACTACACACCACAGATGACAGCTTACGACGGGCAGGCCTATGAAATGGTAAAAGATACATCCGGTGATGTACTGCGGCTTGCCAGTACACCCGCCGTATCTCAACAAGAAGTTGAAGTACGTAATAACCTGAGCAGTGGTTCGATTAATGCCAACATCTATCGTGACGGAAAGCTACTGGCTGCTAAAACCAATGTTTCACCGGGTCAGAAAGGGGTCTTCCAATTCCATCCAAGCATTTTCGTCGGGGTTGTTTCACAGGTGGTTGAAGGCGAAGTGATGAATTCAGCGATTATCCAGCAAGTCAACACTGAAATTAACCTGTTCGGTATTCAAAGTGCCGATCTTGTTATGACCGGTGGTGGTTCAGGGCCAACCGCCTCACCTTTTGAATTCCATCTGGAAAACATCAACAAATAAGACTGAATAACCCAGGTGTTACAGCTGTGCCTGTAACACCTGCTTCAATCCATTTTTCTGCGAAGAGACACTATTATGACTGATAATCAAACAAGCCCGGCTCCACATACCTGGCAGTCTGGCGACTGGAAAGAAAAAGCCAACATTCAGGCTCCGTACAATGGCATTCAGATCACCGGCAATCCGCAATATAGTGATAATGGCACATTTATTTCAGCGGCCATTACCATTACAGATTATACGAATGATCCGGCTGGCATCAGCAGTCATATTCAGGCATTAACGATCGCACAAGGACAAATGGACATTCCTGCCCCTGCAGCGCCGACCGATTCCGCTGACTCTGACTCTGACTCTGACTCTGACTCTGACAAAAGTATTGAAACTTCAACTTCAGAACCAGAGTCTACGCCTGATAGCAGCGAGACAACAACAGCTGACGCCACGTCAGAACAAACCAGCACAGAGCCGGAAAGTAATCAGGTTGCACAATCTGATTCAAGTGATGAAGACAATTCTGATTTTACCGTTAAAGGATGGATTGCTCTGGAAAGTAATACCATGGATATTTTTCTCAGGGTGCATTTTATGTACGGTCTCGCCCCCTTTCAGAAAGAAGAACTCGGTTACATTATGGGCTTCAGTGCTTTATTACAAAGTGCCGACTGAGATATTCAATCGTTCAATTAAGTGGGGGAAGTATGCAAACGGATATCTGCTTTCGCAATTTATCATTGAACACTCATTTACCGAGTGTCACCATCTTTCAGCACAATCATCTGGATGAAGAAACAAGATGCATCGCATGGAAAGTCATTCCGTATTGCCAATTCCGATGGCGTCACCCGTTCAGAGTAGAGACAAGTTACAGTTACCGGCTCTGTGATAACCATGGTAATTACAGTGTTGCCAGAAATGTATCCCTGGAGAAACTCCCCCACCACGATGAACATGGCCTGCTCATTACTCAAGACAGTAATATTCTCAGTGCGATGAAAACCACTGATAATAAATATACAGGTATTCAGTTACTGAAGAACAATCGCGTCATTGCGAATAACGCATTGAGTAATGGCTTTCAGACTTCGTTTCTGCTGAGTGACAAGTTTTTTATCGCAGCAGATCTGCGGACATCACAAGGTAACCTCATACACCCCATCAATATGAACGTGAGTCTGACAAGCTTCGATATTCACGATAAGACCAGCATTGATATTACTATGACGGGTGGTCAACCGGGGGCTGAGTCCAGCCCCCTGACGTTTCAGATTTCATCCACTTAAGACACAGTATCAACACCAGATTTAGCTAGGTATGACGCCATTTCTTCCGGTGGTACCATGCCACCGCCCGTTGCCCAGACAAGATGAGTCGCATTTTTCATTTTCTGGTGATCTAACAACATGCTAGCGACATAGTCATGATCCCGGCTGACATGCACGGGACCGGGCATACCCGCCAAGGCAGACGGCTCCAGTTCAATGCCCTCGCTTTGGGCTAACTGCCCCAACAAACGGTACATGTGCTCATCCGACAGCGTGAAATACCCGTCCAGCATTCTCTCCATAGCCCGACCGACAAAACCAGACGCCCGGCCCACTGCAAGCCCATCGGCTGCCGTTAAATTATCCAGACCAATATCCTGTACAGAGATCGCATCATGCAAACCTGTATGCACCCCCAGTAACATGCAGGGTGAATGAGTGGGTTCAGCAAAAATACAGTGAACGTGATCGCCAAACGCCATTTTTAATCCAAAGGCAACGCCACCCGGCCCGCCCCCGACGCCGCATGGCAGATAAACAAACAGCGGGTGCGCATGATCAACAACAATCCCCTGCTCTTCGAATTGCTTTTTCAGACGTTCACCGGCCACAGAATAGCCAAGAAACAAGGTACGGGAATTTTCATCATCAATAAAAAAGCAGCGCGGATCTTTCTCTGATTCTTTGCGCCCTTTTTCTACCGCAACGCCATAATCCTGTTCATACTCCACCACATTCACGCCATGGTCTCTGAGCTTCTGCTTTTTCCACTCCCTGGCATCCGCTGACATGTGAACCGACACAGAGAAGCCCAGTTTGGCACTCATAATGCCAATCGACATCCCCAGATTACCTGTCGAGCCGACCGCAATACTGTATTGGCTGAAAAAATCCCTGAAAGCATCCGAATGCAATTTACTGTAATCATCGGAAACAGACAGCAGCCCGGCTTGTGTCGCCAGTTTTTCAGCGTGTGTCAGGACTTCATAAATACCGCCCCGCGCTTTGATCGAGCCGGAAATAGGCAGATGGCTGTCTTTTTTCAGCATCAAACGACCCGCAATCTCAGTGCCGTAACAAGCCTCAAGACACTGCTTCATCGCAGGAATATCAACCAACTCAGACTCAATCAAACCGTTTGTCTTTGCCGTTTCAGGAAATACAGTTGCCAGAAATGGCGCAAATCTCGCCAGCCTGTCACTGGCATCCTGAATATCCTGAGCATCTAAGCCTACGTAAGGTAAGGCTTCACTCACACTGGTGACAGCCGGATTAAACCAGCACACTTCCTCCAAAGCGATCAATTGATTAAGCAATGGGTAATCAGCCTTAAGCTTTTCCACATCATTGGGAGTCATTGCGGCTTCCTTTTGGTAACTAAAGACAACGAAGAGTTTACTGAGCAAAGTGATTCTAAGTGGAGTGATGACAGATGAAAAGCAGCCCCTTACAAAGACACAAATATGCAACAAAAATAAAACAACGATCACAAATGAGAAACATCCATGAGGCGGGGCTGAAATTTGCCACTATGATTCCAACTCATCGGAGGTCTAACAAGGAGTGTGACAATGAAACAGTTAATCAGCTTATTCATCTGCTGTATCGCAACCTTTACCAGTCAGGCAGGTACCAGTACTGCTGGTGTGTCAGAAAAAGGCTACACAGAAACCCGATACCCCATCGTACTGGTTCATGGTTTGTTTGGTTTTGATTCCCTGGCTGGAATTGATTATTTCTACGGTATTCCACATGCGCTCAATAAAGACGGCGCGACCGTCTATGTTGCCCAGGTCTCTGCCACAAACAGTAGCGAATTACGCGGTGAGCAGCTATTGGCGCAAGTGGAAGACGTGCTGGCCATCAGCGGCGCTGAAAAAGTGAACCTGATCGGACACAGCCACGGGGGCCCGACCGCCCGCTACGTCGCTTCAGTTGCACCTGAACTGGTTGCTTCTGTAACCAGTATCGGCGGTGTGAATAAAGGTTCGCGCATTGCTGATATTGTCCGGGGCACGATACCGGAAAACTCTCTGCCGGAAGGCATCGCCGTTAAACTGGCACAGGGACTGGTCACCTTGATCAACCTTCTATCCGGCGGCAGTGAATTACCGCAAGATCCGCTTAAATCACTGGCTGCTCTCACCACTGAAGGCTCGCTGGCATTTAACCAGAAGTATCCGGAAGGTATCCCCACAACCCGATGCGGTGAAGGAGACTATATCGCTGGCAATGGCGTGTATTACTTCTCGTGGAGCGGTACAGGTAACTTCACCAATGCGCTGGACCCGACCGATGCCGCAATGGCTGTATTAGGTCTGGCATTTGACGAACCGAATGATGGTCTGGTAGGCCATTGCAGTTCGCACCTGGGCAAAGTGATACGTGATGATTATAAGATGAATCATCTCGATGAAATCAACGGTTTGCTGGGCATTACGCATTTGTTCGAAACCGCGCCCACCACACTTTACCGCCAGCATGCGAACCGTTTACAGCTACAAGGCTTATAAATAATGAAAAAGACCGTACTTTCACTCATAGGTGTAGTTGCAGCAGCGAGTGCGGTCTGTTTCTACTACCCAACGACCTCCGATACACCCGTTATGCAAGTGCCTTCCCAGCAAGACACAAAGGTAGACACTTATTCATCTCGCGATACTTTTGATTATTTTCTGTCGGGACTTGGCGAGGCAGATCTAGAAACACTAAAGACACATTTCAACACTTACAATACCGGACAGCCGGAGGCTTATCAGCTGGACAACGACTTGTTCGAGCGATTCATTCAATATCGGGCGGCACTGAGCAATCTTAACCCTGACAACAGGCATCCATTAAATACTGAAAGCCTGCAGCGATTGAACGATCAGGTGATGCAAATCCAGTCTGCATTTTTCAGTATCGAAGAACAGCAAAGGCTGTTTGGCGAAGAAAATATGCAGCGCCAACTCGCCTTACGGCAGCTTGAATTAAAAGATCACATAATCAATCAGGACGATTACTACAATGCCTGGGAGCAGGAAATCAATACCCTTCCACCTGTCATGCAGCAGAGCTACCGAAATGCAGCCATGTTGTCGCAGCTGCAAGCTACAAACTCGCTAGAGGAACAGGACAGATACCTGAAACAGCAAGCATTAGTGGGGCCTGAAGCCGCTGACAGACTGGTAACTTTGCGCAAAGCACGGGAAGCATTTCAAACTAAGCTGGAGCACTATTTTCAGCAGCGGGATGCAATTTTAGCGGATAACAACCTGGCGAAGGAGGAAGAGCAGCAGGCGCTGAATGACCTCAGGCAGACCACATTTACTGCCAGCCAGATCCGCCGTGTTCAAGCTCTGGAATCTATCCGGGAGACTCAATCAGTCACGCCAGTTCAGTAACCCAGCGAGAGTGAATAGCGATACGCCCTGACTGTCCGGCCAGGGCGTATCGCTAATAAACAAGAAGTGACAACAATATCAGCCTTGCATCAGTCTTTTTGGGGACGTTTGTTTTTCGGGACGTAATTGAGCACAGTCACCGGCACAGGTTTTTTCGGCGCAAAACCTTCGACTTCCCGACGCTCAATCAAATGTCCAAGACGACTTTCGATCATGCACAGGTTTTTGAAGTTATCTTTTGACACAAAAGAGATCGCTTCACCTGTCGCATCTACACGTCCGGTTCGGCCAATACGGTGTACATACTCATCTGCCGGGAATGGCAAATCGTAATTGACCACACGTGATAATTCTTCAATGTCGATACCACGGGCGCCAACGCCAGTCGCTATCAGATACTTAATCTTGCCTGCTTTAAAATCCGCCAGCAATTGAGCACGTATAGCCTGGCTGCGGCCACTGTGAAACGCTTCGGCTTCAATACCGCGCTTTTCCAGTTGAGAGGCCAGTTTCGCTGCGCCGTGCTTGGTTTCGATGAAGATCAATGCCTGATCCCACTGATTTTCCTGAATCAGATGACTCAGGAGCGCAGATTTTTTGTCTTTATCAACCGTTATTAACCATTGTGAAATATTCGCTTTTGATGCCTGATTGGCCGCGATGCTTATTTCATACGGGTTATTGACAACCGATTTTGCCAGATCCCGCACCTTGTTCGACAAAGTAGCAGAAAACAACAGAAACTGACTATTGTCTGGCAGACGATCCAGGATCTTGTTGATGGCTTCAATAAAGCCCATATCCAGCATCCGGTCCGCTTCATCCAGCACCACCATCTCGATTTCTTCGAAATACACGGCACGCTGACCATACATATCAATTAAACGGCCCGGAGTGGCTACCAGCACATCCACACCGTCGATCAGACGTTGCTTTTGCTGCTGCTCATCGACACCGCCGTACATCGCCAGCGACGTCAAACCAAGGTGCTTACCGTAATGGGTGACCTTTTCTTCCACCTGCATCGCCAGCTCGCGGGTTGGCACCAGAATTAGGGCTCGAACGCGCTTTTTACGCTGGGTCTGACCTTGACTCAGTCTTTCCAGTATTGGCAACACAAAACTGGCTGTTTTACCTGTACCTGTCTGGGCGGCAGCAATAAGATTCTGCCCTTCCAGTATCACAGGAATGGCTTTCGCCTGAATCGTTGTCGGTTTTGTGTAACCCAGTTCGGCCACTGCTTTATTCAGTGGTGCACTAAGTCCGAGAGTAGAAAATGGCATGTATCGCCCCTGGTTGATCTGAACGCGGTAAAAGTAGAGCTGCCCCTACATCAAGCGCGGGAGTTTACCACGGAGTCTGCTTACCAGTGAGAAGAATTATCTTCCGATCTCCCTCTCTAAACATTGAGAGGGAAACCGAGGCTAAATCAAACCCTCTGTGCAACGTCTGTACCCGCTTCATCTTCCGGCACAATATCGGTTTCCAGCAATGCTTCTTTCAGCCAGGCTTTCACCGATGCCGACTGCAACACTTTATCCATATAGAGCTTGCTGAGATCGGACACTTCAATGCCATAGGTTTTAAAGCGAAGTACGACAGGCGCAAACATACAATCAGCGATACTCCACTCACCAAACAGCCAGCCACCATTGTCACTGTATTTCAGCATCTGTTCACGCCAGATCTGATCAATCCGGGCGACATCATTCTGCGCCGCCTCAGACAACTCAACATGCCGTCGGGCACGGCAGTTCATCGGCATTTCATTGCGCAGTGCAGTAAAGCCTGAGTGCATCTCACAACTGATTGCCCGCGCTTTCGCTCGTTCTGCGTTACCCTGCGGCCAGGCACGTCCCTGACAATAAGTTTCATTTACGTATTCACATATCGCCAGCGAATCCCAAACCGTGACATCACCATCAATTAGCACAGGTACTTTCGCAGCCGGTGAGTAAACTTCCAGCGTTCGGTAAAAATTGTCGGTAAACAGCGTGAGCTTATTTTCATTAAAAGGTATACCATTCTGAACCAGCATCAGCCAGCCACGAAAAGACCAGCTTGAATAGTTTTTATTGCCGATAATCAATTGCATATCTTGCCCTCATACTGAATAGCGTCTAAACATTTCAGTACACCCTACGCCTTTCTTGGCATAGTGACTAACGCATAATTCTGATAGCACATATCAGGATTCAGAATGTATATTCATCCATTTTTATGCCGTTATGAACTCATACACTCAACTCATACCTCGTATACCAGAATGTTTATGACCTTGAGCGCATTTTCACACTTAACATTTAATCTTTTTGCGAACCGCTCTGCAGTTTAAAAAACACCTGCAAAAAGAGTGAAAATGACAGGGGGAAACGACACTTAACCTACAAATAAACCATTCACATCAATAAGTTACACCTGTACAATCGCCAGACATTCTTTGGTCTCTTCGATAAAAACACTATGTCGCTTATTAACAATAAACCCAAACGGTTTGTAAAAGCGGGTTATAAACCACTGGAAGATTATAGCTCGTCGAACAAACCATCAGTCACTGCATCCAATAAGACTCAGCAACCTGTCGCTGAGTACGCATGTAACCTGCTGATTTATTGTTCTCTCGATGAACTCAGCAGCTTGCAGGTTGGCTGCTGGCTCCTGAAACGTACCGCCACAGAAAACGCGGTGACGAGCTGGGAAAAGTCACCAGGAAAGAGTGGACACAGCGTACTGACTGCTTACTGTATTGAACAGGAAGAAAAACACCTTTTGCACGAGGTTTTCCAGCAGGCGGGCTTAGCCTCCTCTTATACCATTCAGCCTCAGCCAATAAACACCGGCCATATTAACGCAGAATTTGTACCGGTAAAGTTAGCCGTACAATTGGAAAAATGGCTTGGTTGGCCCACCCTTGGCTACTTTTATTATTTTTGCGACAACAAGCTGGCTAAAGAATGTAAACTGACCGGTGATGACAGGTGGAGCTTTCAATTTACCCGCTCTGACGCCACAACACTGACCGACGAATTATTGTCTGATCATCATTACAGCAGCCTGCTGCTGCCTTATAAAATCGAAGGGCAGCCCGTCTCAGATCAGTACATACTGTTTCGCAAACAAAAGCTCTCTGACGACGAGTTTGCCAAACTCTCACCGGCCTGGCTGCAAGAGCATGCCGTTGCGCTGGATATGCAGAGTATTGTCGCCAGCCGCACGCAGCCACTACTTGAGCGCAGCACTCAGGAAACCGAACCGTCAGAAAACGCCGCCGCGAAAACACATCACACAGTCAAAATGCGGCCGGATACCCGACAACGTGAAAGCTGGCCGGATATTGCAGAACAATACGGTCTGACTGCAAAGCAATTACTGGATCTGAACCCGCAGTACAACGATGATCCCCTTAAACTACAAATCGGCGATACTTTACAAATCACCGAGCTGAGCAGTAACACACAGCCCAAACAACCCGATGCCCCCTCTCCGCTCACCGACATAGAAACAGGAAAAGCTTATCCTTTTGGTAATGTGTGGGGCACCTACAACCAGCGCTACATGATGCCGGACCTGCTGCATATTCAGGCGAACAGTAAAATTCTCGCCCATACACCTGTCGTCAATACTACGCAGGTAAAACAGCGCATCCTGCGAATCGGCGTATTCTTCGACGGCACCGGCCAGAACAAAGACAATGACTTGTATAAAGAGACCTATGGCAACAAGTCCCGTTCGAATATTGGGCGGTTGTATGAGGCTTATCCTGATATAAAGGAAGAATCATATGCTATCTATATATCGGGAGTTGGTACTGTTGATGGTGCCCATCAAGATCCTGGTGAGATTGATGATGGCGATGATGAAAAAACCTTTGGCCAAGCACTGGGGGTCTTTGATTCAACAGGCGCCTTCGCCAAATGGCAAAACTTGCTCAAACAGCTCGCTAACATTATTAAGAAGTTAGATACAGAAGGCTCTTATGATGCAATAACCCATATTGAATTTGATGTCTTCGGCTTCAGTCGTGGTGCGGCTTTAGCCCGCCATTTTGTCAATGCTGCGTTAAAGGGGCTTCCCGATTACACTCGCAGACGTCGAGGGAAAGATTCTCTTGGTATCACTCCCAACCTGTTAGGAACAGAAGACCCTCACTGGTTTAACAGTGAGCAAGGCTATGCATTGGATACCTCACGGCAAGTCAGTGTCCGATTTGTCGGATTGTTCGACACGGTCGGTTCATTTTACTGGCCCGGCAATGCCGATGAGGGGAACTTCCAACTTGCACTACAGTCAGATTGCGCGCAAAGAGTTGTGCAGTTGTGCGCACATCACGAAGTCCGAGTGAATTTTCCATTAACGACACTGAAATCCAAGGGTACACTGCCAGACAACTTTTATGAGGAAGTCTTCCCCGGCGCCCACTCGGATGTCGGCGGTGGTTATTCCGCCATTGAACAGTACGATAAAAAAGGCCTGGACGAACGGTATGAATTCCCCATGCTCACGACTTACAACAGAGAATGGATCAAATCAGAATCACTGGTTGGTAAAGTGATTCAGACCAGTGACGGATTGAGAACGATTCCCGAAAACCCAGACAGTAAATTGATTCCATACCTAGAGTTCTTCATGGCTGAGAGAGAGCCAGGTTGGATACAGCACTGTCAGGAATCGTATGGGCAATATGGTGCTATCAAACGAGATAAAGCCATGTTGCATTATTACCGCCTGCAACCGGTCAACAACGCACTATCCGGTCTAACTCAGGAACGCATGAAACAACAGGCGGAAAGCATCGGGATAAAATGGATTGCATCCGCTTACGAGAAACCTAAAGACTTTGTCACAGACGACGATATTCAGCAACTTTGGCAGAAACTAGCCACTCTTCCGGTGGGGAGCATCTCACAAGAGCACTGGCAAGCCAACGTAGAAAAACACGGTCACAAATGGATCCATCGCCCACATGACGCACTCATTAACCCTGGTTACTTTGAGGTTTATGAGTGGCTTGTGAATAAACCTAATCGAAACGATGACGATAAAATAGTAAGGGAAATATTCGAAAATGCTTAAATGGTTATCCATATTATTGGGTTCGTGCATAGCTCTCTCTGCATGTTCATTTTCCCCTTTTACTGATAATTTTGCAGAGATTGGCAATGCAGGAAGTACCACTGGTCCGCATATTATTAAACGGATGACTGTGACCGATACAAATGGCGGCCGGACAAATTTTGCTTATGGTGCAGTTAGTAGTTACCAAGGTAAAAGTGCAGACATTGGATCAATTGGTATACCCAACTTCATTCAAGGGTATTGGTCAAAAGGCTGGGATAGCTATGAAAAGTACTACCATATTACGGCATCAATCGACAGTAAACTGGCAGAAAAGAAAATCAGCACATTAAGAGACTATTACAAGAATCACGGGGATTATCTGGCAGCTATGGTACTTACTGTTGATGGCCCGCGTGTTCGTCTCATTTACACATTGAGCTGTTATGCAAAATTTGATGACTGCACCCCCAGAAAGAACGCTGACCCCAATGGTTGGATTGTTCGCTCTCCGGATGACACCACCGAAGTAGTCGTACTCTTCGACGGCATTGGCGAAGCCTCCGATACTCCGTTTCCTGGTTCACCTTACGATAAATGAATAGCAAACTCTTCATCATACCCATGATTTGCTGCCTGTTTACAGGCTGTTCAATCACTTCAGCATCTAATGCCTCGATTGGTAATGCAGGCAGCACCACTGGTTACCACAGTATTAGAGTAATGAATGTAAAAGATACGACAGGTGCAAATGCTGGCTTTGGATATGGTGCACTAAGCAGTTATCCAGGTAAAAGTGCAGATATCGGAAGCATTGGTATACCTATGTATGTAGACGGTTATTGGGCTAAATATAATGCGGATAAAGATGGTTTTGCGGCTTTTTATCGTATTAGTAAAACTATTGACAGTAATCTGGCAAAGCAAAAAATTGAAACACTGCGTAATTACTACAAAAACCATAAAACTTTTAACACCAGTATGCATCTGATTGTTGATGGTCCACGTGTTAGACTGTATTACACAATGAATTGCTTTTCTTATCGTATGGACTGCAGCCCGAAAGAAAATGCTGACCCCAATGGCTGGGTTATTCATCAGTCAAATGATGCCACTCAGCTCGTATTACTCTTCGACGGCACTGGCGAAGCCTCCGATACTCCGTTTCCTGGCTCACCTTACGATAAATGAATAGCAAACTCTTCATCATACCCATTATTTGCAGCCTGTTTACAGGCTGTTCAAATACCTCAGCACCAATTGCCTCGATTGGCACGGCAGGCAGTACATCCGGCGATCACAGCATCAAAAGGATGTACATAAAAGATACACAAGGTGGGGGAGCCAGTTTTGCTCATGGTGCAGTAAGTAGCTATTCGGGAGCTAGTGCAGATATCGGCAGTATTGGAATTCCTAAATACATTGACGGGTATTGGGCCAAATATCATGCTGACGAAGATGAATTGATTAATTTTTATCGCATCTCTTCACCCATTGACAGCAATCTGGCAAAACAAAAGATTGAAGCACTGCGTAATTACTACAAAAACCATAAGACATTTAATACAAGGATTAGAGTTGTCGTAGACAATGAAAGAGTGCGTGTTTTATATTCGATGAATTGTTATT